>CANKOW010000001.1 GCA_947484295.1 Alcaligenaceae bacterium
GGGGCACCTAATCAAATCGACTACCGTGCTTACATTGATGTCGTTAAGCATGCCGACTAGCACGCTGCGCGGTAAAGTCGCAGCCTTGCTTGCTCAGCAGTCAGTCAGGTATCTGATCAATGGGCTGGCCGCCACGGCCGTGCACTTTGCAGTGCTGACTTTCAATCTAAAAGTCTTAGGATGGGGCTCAGCGGGTGTCGCTAATATGGTGGCCGCAGTCTTTGGCATTGCCGCATCGTTTTTAGGCAGTCGATATTTTGTTTTTCAAGGCTCGGCAGAGCCTTTGTTTAAACAGGTTTATCGCTTTATTTTTTTATACGCTGCGATTGCCTTGCTGCACGGTGCCTTGATGTACGTATGGGCTGATCATTACCACCTGAACTATATTGCTGGTTTTGTTGTTGCCACAGGTATGCAGGTGTTATGCAGCTATTGGGGCAATAAGCGCATGGTCTTTAAAGTATGAAATATCTTAAATTTGTGACCGCGACAGCGGTATATACGCTGCTGTTACTCGCCATCTATATTCTACATGTGCGTTATGTGCCTGTTAACGTAGTGTTCTATAGCGCGATCTTAGATGCTGTACTCGCAACAATTTTGGCAGCCACTTTGATTACGACTGTTCGCTGGTTCAAAGTGTTCACTCGTTTTGAAACCTTGCAGCTTTGTTGCATCTGGTTATTACTGGGCTATTCATTTGCGATTTCAGTTCCTACAGTCATTGATCGCTCGCTATCGTTTTATATTTTAGAAAAACTACAACAGCGTGGTGGCGGTATCAAGCTTGACGCCTTTGATCAAGTCTTTACACAAGAGTATGTCAAAGAGCATCATTTGGTCGATGTGCGCTTAACTGAACAACAACAATCCGGCACAGTTGAGATTAAAGATGGTTGCGTCAAGCTCACGGCTTGGGGGCAAACGATTGCGAGTACTAGCCGATATTTTCGTGCGCACTTTTTGCCTAAGCAGCGCTTGCTGATGGGCAAGTATTCAGACGATTTGACCGATCCGTTTAGAAATAGTGTTGAGAGAATGGATTATCGGTGTCAGTAGCGTAGTCATGTTGAGAAAAGCAGGGCTTTAAGCTTTCGGTAAGCGATTTTCGCTGCGGGGGTCATTTCGAACCTCCTAAAATACCGAAGATCGTTTGAACTCGATACGCATCATTCCATGGCCTGTTAAAGGCTCATACCTCTTTTTATTGCTCGGCTTACTGTTGTGTTTGAACAATACGTGGGTGAGCTATTCCTTTTGGGTCGATGAGCTGTTTTCAGTCACTACGGCTGAACTGCCGCTGTCAGAGCAGTGGCGTGCAATGCTAAACGACGTCCACCCGCCGCTCTATCAAATCCTATTGAAATGTTGGATTCTGTTGGTGGGCAATAGTGAACCTGGTGTACGCTTACTCAGCTTGCTGCTGACCCTAGCCGCGCTCTTGAGGCTCATACAGTGGTCTGCAAAGTTAAGTCCCTGGGCGCAGTGGGCAACGATCACCATCTTTTCTACAAGTTTTCTTTTTGCCTTTTACGCGCAAGAGGCTAGATCCTATGCGCTCAATCTCTACCTTGCAACTTTGCTCACAACTGCATTTATAGATTTCGATGGGATTAGCAAGCGGTCACTCATAAAAATTGTGACACTCGCATTTTATTGTCGCTATCTCATTACTTTGGCTTATTGTTATCAGGCTCGATCCTTCTCGTATTGTTGTTTAGCGCAGAGAAAAATATCCGAAATATCGCAACGGTTATTACCGGCGGCCTACTTTGTCTCGTTTGGCCACTCGTTCACTTGGCTAACGGGTTACGCTCACACGTCGCTTGGATTGTGGTCGACGGGCCGCTCGACACCTTGCGAATATTCTTTAGGGCTATGCTTCCGTTAGAGAGTTCAACGCTCATGCTGGGTGCGGCGCTCATCACAATAACGTTCATTCTTCTGGCGATGTTCAAGCAAGTTCGTAGTCAGTCAAAAATTGATGAGGCGCGGCCGGCTTTACTTAAATTGGCGCTCGTACTTTTAGTCATACTTGTATTCGTCATGACTCTTGATCTGATGAATCCGATCTCTACAGAAAGAAACTTTATCGTTTTACTTCCGCTGGTTGCGCTGATCGTAGGGTACGTCACCGATCTATTGACTAAGCAGGGTCAGTCAAGTTGGTGGTTACTCATCTGCATCGCATTGGTAAGCGGTTGGTCTGCGGTGAGCTTATCGAAGTCTTATACACTGATGTCTTTAGTGGGGCCCGCAGCAGAACTGGAAAGCCACAGCGCAATATGCCATTGACCATGCTTCAGAAAACAAAAAAATTTATTATTTTCGCAATAGCGATTCTGAAGAGGTTGAGCGCGTGTTTAACTTCTATATTAAAAAACTGTCTGGCAACAAACTGTCTGCCGAGCGCCTATACATTTCACAAATCCCTACGGTGCCGCGACCAGCCCTATTAATTTTTGGGCATACAAATCAAAATGATGTGAATGCGATCGTTCGAGAAAATCATTTGAAGCCAGATAATGTGTACTACCCAACGCAAAGCCTCGGCAGCACGAGCGGGGTAATTTCGTTTCCGTAGGCGTCACCAGCGACTGTGGTAGTTAGCGCCAGTCTACCGACTCAATTCTGATCCCAAGCCTTCGTCCATCGCCACCCATGCCAAAGTTTCTAGGCACAAAGCAACGCTGCACCTTCAGCTCAATTTGATAGTCATCTGGCGTGGCGACTTTGCCGTCAGGTAGATCAAGCTCAAGACTCTGCGGGCCAGTCTTAGTTAAAACAAAGTCTTTCGTCAGCAACATCCGCTGGTCGTACCAGAGGGTAAAGCTACCATTTAGCGGCCTCTTCACCACATCGGGTTGTGTCGTAGCCAGATTCAATACCAGGCCTGCGGCGCCAACTGGCACCTCTAGCAGATAACGGCCAGATGTCCAGCCGTCGCGCTCAAGACGGCGCGTTTCTATGCATTGAATATCTGTGTTGAACGGAATGCGGTTCAACGATTGATAGGCTTCTTTTGCAATTAACAGAAAGGCCAAACTGACGCAGATCATCAGAACCCTTGGCTGACTCAACCAGATGAATACACGACTGAGCGAACCACCACCTACATTCAAGCTAGAAAGCGCTGGCTTATTCTGTTGTAACGCCGAAGCCGAACCCGAACCCGAGGTCGAAACCAAACTCGGCACCTGAGCCTCAACCCACGCATACATTAACGCGACGAAGCACGCGGCTAGTAGCAGATTTTCGCGAACCAGCATCGAGTGCGAAAACAGATTGCCGCCAAACACTGCAATAAGCGCAACGAGAGCTGGGATTAACTTACGCTTATCACTTGCTTTATAAAGGGGATACAGCAAGAGCACCACAAAGGCGCCAAACCCTAGGAGGCCGTTCTCAACCAATGTTTGTAAAAAATAATTGTGTGCGTTCTCGCCATTTTGCTCGACGCTCAAAAACAGAGATTGCGTGAGTTCATGATTTGCGGATTGACGGTAAAACTCGCTTTGCCCGAGGCCCGCAAACGGAAACAAGGCAAACATCCTAAAGGCCGCCAAATAGACTTCTGGGCGATAAGAGAGCTTTAAATTTAAGGTGTGTAAATCAGGCAAATTAAATTTCTGAACAATCACGCCCAACAAGCTCACCCAACCATCAGCAAAAAGCGGAATACTCAAAATAACCAGAGCTGTTAATGCGCAAATGCCCAACAAAGTAGGTTTGAAATACTTTGTATGCCGACACAGCCACACTATTCCGGCAAGAATCAAACAAAAAACTGCCAAGGCAAACGTTGCTTTTGATTTGCTTAAAAACAGAACAAATCCGCAAAGCGGGATGACCAAGGCAACTACAGCCACTCGTAGCGACAAACTTCGCTTGAAATATAAATACCCAAGTAAGCCGATGACTCCCAACAGCACATGGGCAGCAAAGGCATGAAGATCTGGTTGAAATCCAACCGCCATAAAACCAAAGCGATCGAGTCTGAAATTTAATTGACTGTCGGTGAGCCCAGCGCCAAACGCAGATTGCCGCCAGCCCACCAAGGCGGCGATCACTAGTCCCGCAATTAAGGGTAAAAAAATCACATCGTTTCGATTAGGCATGCTTTTTAACGCAGGCACCAACAAAGCCATCAGTAAAAACGCAGCGCCGTAGGCTGCCCAGTCAAGTAAGGGGCGATAGTCATCGTGCCAGCCAAGCGTGCGCAGATGCATCAAGTTATAAAGCAACGCTTGAAACGTGAAGGGCGAGGCCGACTGATGCAGGTTACGGCCAATGGCAATCGCAACAGAAATTGTTAGGATCACCATCACCAAGCCCGTAGGCCATGTCATTGTCAGCTGATCTTTCAAGCGCCTTTTTTGCCAAAGGCAATTGGCCACTACACCTAACAACAATCCTGCAACCAAATCAAGCCCAGAGCCCGCGACGTCTTGTATGCGCCCATAGCCGGTATACAGTTGAAATTGCCACGCAAAAGTAGGCAGCAAGGGCAATGCAAATATACACGCAGCAATTGCGAACCGTATACTGATCGCGGCTACAACAAACCCAAATACTAGACAGAGAGCGGGCGTATTGATGCGGTAATAGGGGACTAAATCCCTGATAGCGCCATACTGGTTGCACACCAGTAACAACGCCACAACAATACAAAGCACTAAGCCTAAGCGAGAAAGCCAAGACGCGATCGCGCTAGGTCGAAAGGCGTCGATCGCCTCAGACAAACGCATCATCGATCGAACACACTCACGTTTGCAAGCGGCATGCCAGCTTGATCTTTAGGCGTCAGTAACGGGCTTAACTCACCCAAAGCCTCTAAGGGCCACTGAATAGAAAGTACCGGGTCGTTCCATAACAGGCAGCGCTCGGCTGTTGGCGAATAATACCCAGTCGTTTTATACATAAAGTCAGTGCTATCACTAAGCACTAAAAAGCCGTGCGCAAACCCTGGTGGTATCCAGAGTTGCCGCTTGTTCGCAGCACTTAAATACGTACCGGTCCAATGGCCAAATTGCGGGTGACCTCGTTTGAGGTTGACACACACATCAAACACTTCGCCCTGTGTGACCCGCACAAGTTTGCCCTGCGGCTGTTCAACTTGATAGTGCAAGCCCCTGAGTACGCCTTTTTTGCTTTGACTATGGTTATCTTGCACAAAGTGCACACTTAAACCCGTTGCGCTTAAAAAATCACGCTCGTTAAAGCTTTCCAAAAAAAAGCCACGCTCATCACCAAACACTTTTGGCTCAAGAATCAAAACGTCAGACAAGACGGTTGGGGTGACGGTAAAAGGCAAAAGGGCACTCCAATGCAAAATAGAAAGCTAAATTAGCGTTTCAGCAAATTTAATAAATACTGACCATAATTGGTCTTTATAAACGGCTGCGCTAAACGCTCAAGCTGCTCAGCTGAAATCCATTTTTGTGCGAAGGCGATTTCTTCAGGGCAAGCGACTTGCAAGCCTTGGCGCTTTTGTAGGGTGGCGATAAAGCTTGAGGCCTCAAGCATGCTGTCGTGGGTGCCGGTATCTAGCCAGGCAAAGCCGCGCCCCATGACTTCAACATTTAACTGGCCCAATTCAAGATAGCGCCGGTTTACCTCAGTGATTTCTAATTCGCCCCGTGCGCTAGGTTGAATGCTTGCTGCAATATCGCACACTTGTTCATCATAAAAATAGAGCCCCGTTGCCGCATAGTTACTTTTGGGTACTAGGGGTTTTTCTTCAATACTGATGGCGCGCTGATTTTTATCAAATTCAACGACTCCGTAGCGCTCTGGATCGGGTACGTGATAAGCAAAAATAGTCGCAGAGTCAGTTTGGGCATTGGCGTTTTGCAACTTACGCACTAAATCGTGACCATAAAAAATGTTGTCCCCTAAAATAAGGGTGCTTGGGCTGTTGCCGACAAAGTTTTTACCCAAAATAAAGGCTTGAGCAAGCCCGTCAGGGCTTGGCTGCACCACATATTCAAAGCGCATGCCCCATTTGCTGCCGTCACCTAACAGGTCAGCAAAACGAGGGGTATCTTGTGGGGTCGAAATTATCAACACTTCGCGGATCCCTGCCAGCATTAGCGTTGACAAGGGGTAATAAATCATCGGTTTATCGTAAACCGGCATTAATTGCTTAGAAACAGCCAAGGTTGCTGGATACAGTCTGGTACCCGAACCACCGGCTAAAATCAAGCCTTTACGAGTTGCGGTCATTTGTTGGATGCTTTATTCAGCTAGATGATTAAACAAACATAACAGGCAATGTGCCCCGAGCCCAGTAGCGGGTTAAATTATAAACTCTGCCGTTTTTTATAGGCGATTTAACTTAAAACACTGAAAATTGATGATTTATTTGCATAAAATTTTACCGGTGTTTTTATCGCCTATCTTTATAGTGTTGGCTTTAGCTGTTATCGGTGTGATCATGCGCCGCCGCAGTTTTGTCGTGGCAAGCGTCTGTTTGTTGTATTTGGCGAGTACCCCACTTGTCTCTGAGATAATTTTTAAGCAAGTTGAACAGGCCGCAGAGCGATTATCGCCCACTGAGGTTCCTGCAGCCGATGCAATCGTTGCTTTGAGCGCAGGTATGGGATGGGTAAAGACAAAAAATGGCTACGTCGCCGAATGGCCTACCCCCAGCCGGTTTTTGGGCGGTGTTGAGTTATTTATGGCGGGCAAAGCACCCCTGCTTGTGTTCACGGGCGGTAAAATGCCTTGGCAAGCAGGGGACGAGACTGAGGGTCAGGTATTAAAGCGGTATGCTCAGCTAATGCAAGTGCCGGGCGACAAAATTCTTGTTACGCAACAAGCAGAAAACACAGAACAAGAAGCGCTCGGGGCTAAACGATTACTTGACCCGAATCATAAAAACATTATTTTGGTCACCTCGGCGTTTCATATGCAGCGTGCGAAGCAACTATTCGAGCGGGCCGGTTTTGCTGTGTTTCCGTACCCTGTCAATATTCGAGTCGACGGAGACGCGCTCACGGTTATGAGCTTTTTACCCGACCCGCGAGCGCTTTATGCCACGCATAGCGCTCTGCACGAAGTCATGGGTCGGCTGTACTATCAGCTCAAACATTTATAGCCATCGCTAATAATTTGCATGAACGATCTCTCAATCGCCTACATCATCTTTAATCGTCCACGGCATACCCGTGAGACGTTTGAGGTCATTCGCGCGCAACGGCCCAACAAGCTATTTATCATCGCCGATGGTCCTCGCCTCGGGCATCCAACTGATGCTGAGCGTTGTCAGGCTGTGCGTCAGATTGTTGAAAAGATCGACTGGCCTTGCGAAGTACATCGCAATTATGCTGATCAAAATTTAGGGCTCAAGCGTCGTATTTCTAGTGGTTTAACTTGGGTCTTTAGTTTGACAGAAACCGCGATTGTTCTCGAAGACGATTGCTTGCCGCACCCTGATTTTTTTGGCTTTTGTCAAAACTTGCTCGAACGTTATAAAGACGACGAGCGGGTCTGGGTGATCACGGGTAACAACTTTCAAAATGGTAAAAAACGTGGCGACGCCTCGTATTATTTTTCTAAATTTGGACACTGTTGGGGTTGGGCGTCATGGCGCAGAGCCTGGCAGCACTTTGATGGCGAACTAACCTTTTGGCCCGAGTGGAAAGGCTCTGCTGACTGGTTGCTAAAAATGCCGGATCCCTTTGAGCAGGCTTACTGGATAGATATTCTTGATCGCGTTCATCAAAACAAAATTAATTCATGGGCCTACCCTTGGCTGGCAACGCTTTGGTATCACGGGGCGTTAACCGCCACTCCGCGTGTGAATCTCGTGACCAACATTGGCATTGGCCCCGACAGCACGCATACCCATGCACTAGAAGATGAGCCAGGTACGCCGGTTGCCCCGTTGGGTACTCTGTCACATCCTCAAAAAATTGAACAAAATCTAGTCGCAGATCAATATATTTTCGATCACCTGCTTGAAGGTAGAAACCTCAAGTTTCCGCGTAAGTATTTAGCCTTTCCGCGCCGAGTTAAAAACAAATTTGTACGCGTGTTCAAAGGCCTACCCTGATGCATACTTGTGCCGTTGTTGTGCCAATGTATCAGCCGCTTGCTAACGCGGCAGAAAGGTTGTCGCTCGAACAAACGCTTGAGGTACTGGCTGATTATTCGGTGTACCTGGTTGGGCCACAAAAACTACAACCTTATTTTGAGCAGCTCGCACGCGAGTACGCCCACGGCGCTCAAAATAAGGCATCGCGCTTGCACTACAAGACTTTTGCCGATCATTTTTTCGCAAGCATCGCGGGGTATAACGACCTTTTATTATCTCAACGGTTTTATCAAGCCTTTGAGCGATATGAATACATGTTGATTGTGCAGACAGATGCCTTAGTATTAAGCAATCAGCTTGAGTATTGGTGTGCCAAGCAGTACTCGTATATCGGTGCACCGTGGTTTGATGGCTTTACCACCCCGACTTTGCCCTTGACCTTAAACAGCGTCGGAAATGGTGGTTTTTCGTTGCGTCGAGTCAGCGATTTTTTAACGGTTCTATCTCGTCCGCGCCTGTTTGGTAACGTGCTGATGCATGCTTGGCCAGGCAACTACGTATCGACTATCTATCGCTACCTTAAAGATTATCATTCGTTCGTCTACGGTAATACGCACTTAAATGTTGACGTAAACGAAGATTTGTTCTGGGGGCTTTTTGTGCCGTATCGGTGCAAATTCTTTCGAGTTCCAACCCCGAGCGAGGCGGTGCCTTTTGCGTTCGAGGCCCATCCCGATTACTCATATCAGCTAAACGCTCAAACGCTGCCGTTTGGTTGTCACGCTTGGCAGCGCTACCAACCAGAGTTTTGGCAGTATGTGACGCATGAAAAGGGTTTGCCTTTACACCATCGAATTTTATCGGCGCTGAAAGCTTAACGATTAGCCATGAAAACGCCCTTCACTATCCCAACTGTATTACTGCTGACGATTAGTATCCTGATCGGTGCGTATCAATTTTTTCATCCAGTGCATCCAATCGCTCAATACTTAACCTCGCCGCAGCGGGTTTTTCTTGCCGATAATTACTGGACATTTGCCGATTCAATCTTTCAACCGCAAACGGTGCCATGGGCTGAATCGATTTTGATGCCTTTACTGGCAAAGCTACTGGGTGCAACAAGTGACCTTTTAGCCTTTCAGTTTTTAAGCGTCTTTTTGACTCTTTGTATTTTGCCCGTGTTCTGTTTGATGCTTCTACAACAAGTAAAAAACTCGTTAGCAGTCTTGCTGGGTGTCGTTGTCTTTGCAATGACCTTTCGTTTTTTACCAGACCACATTCTTGGTTCGCCAGATCCGTTGACGATTATTCTGATTTTGCTAGCGGCAGGTTCGCAAAAAAAAGCAGTCACTCTTTACATTTTTTTAGCTGGCTTGAGTCATTTTTCGTTGGCGGCCGTTGCGGCGATTGCCATGCTGCCATTGCATACACTGGCGATGCCGAGTAGCGAATCAAAGCTGATCAAAGCCAAATATCTTTGTGCTGGCTTGGTACTTAGCAAAATCGCACTCATCGCTTGGTATTGGATGTTTGACTATCATTTGTTCAGCCGTTGGGATTTTATTATTGACAAAGGCCTTAGTCATTTTTGGCAGTTATTCATTAACAATCCAATCGCATTTTTATATACCCCGGGTCGAGTATTTGGTTTGATCAGCCTGCTGATCATGGGCTATTTATTATTTAAGCGTAGCTATGCAGCACTAATTGGTTATTGCTTTGCTTTAGCCGTTACCTACCTTGCACTTTTCATCACCTTGGATGGCTTACGAATTTTCTCAGTGGTCATCGTGGGTGCTTATTTTCATTTTCTGGTGTGCTGGCTCAATTGTCTTTTCAAGTCGCGCGACCAGTCAAAAAGCGTTGTAGCGCCAGCGCTTAAAGAGGCAACGCAATGAAGCTGCTGAAGCTCTATGCAGTACCAATCGTTTTGCTGATCGTGGGTTCGGCAATGTCGCTTAAGATGTTTCCGTTGTATTCCGGCGGCGGCATTTATAACTCTGACCCGTCGTATGCCTATTTATTTAATGGGCTTTTATTGCTCGACGGGCATTCGCCACATCATAAAGATCACCCAGGTACTCCGTTACAAATACTAATCGCCGCGCTCGTCTATCTTCAGTGGGTCTACTATAAATTAACGGGCGTGGTTGACCCTGATGTCGTAGTCGCCGCCATGGCGCAGCCCGAGCGCTACTTATTAGTGATTAGTCGCGTACTGCTCGTGTTGAACGTTGCCGCAACCTTTTTAATTGGCAAACGGGTCTTCGACGCTACCAGGTCCTTCTATTTAAGTATCCTGTGCCAATGTTCACTTTTAACCTATGGATTGTTTGGTACAAAATTACTGTACCCAGCACCCGAGGCTCTAGTTGCGTTCTTCTCCTTGTGCTTATTGGCCGTCTTTATCCCGCTGCTCTTTGATCGCGTCGATGACTCCAAGCCACAAACCAAGACTGCCATTCTTGCGGGCGTTATTTTTGGCATAGGCTTCGCCACTAAGCTGACCTTTCTGCCGATGGCCGGGCTGTTTTTGTTGTTTAAACGGCCTCGCGACATTGCGCTTGCGTTATTCGCCACACTAGTCGCTTGGCTGATGGCCGTTGCGCCAATCCTCAAGAAATTACTGGGCTTGTGGGAATGGGTCTACAACATGGCGACCCACACCGGAAAATATGGCAGTGGTAGCAAGGGCCTTGTAGACACGAGTCAGCTGATGGGCAATTTAAAGGCCTTGAATCAGGCCTTTCCTCTCTTCTATCTGGTAATCGCGCTATTCGCTTGTTATTTAATATATGCCGGTTTCAAGCGTTTCCAGTCGAGCGCTAAGTTCCAACATAAAGCCTCTAATTGCGACCGGGCAATTCTTGTTTTTCTCTTAATCTGTTGCGCACAGACACTTCTAGTGCTCAAACATTTTGGTCAGCATTACATGCTCCCAGTATTACCAATGGCCCTCGTGGGCACCGCTATATTGCTGAATAGATTGAATGACCACCATCCAGTTTGGGCCGCTCGCTCTAAGTGGCTAGTCGTGCTGGTCGTAGCTTATGTGGTTGCGCAATCCAATTATTCAGCGTTTGCGACACTCAAGGCAGAGCGCGTTGCAAATAATCGGTCGGTCAATCAAATTACGGCAGAAATTGCTAAATATCCAAACGCACTGACGCTTAGCAGTTATGGTTGCTACTTACGCCAATGTGGCTTGATGTTTGGTATCGAGTACGCACCCGCAATTGATAAAAAAATAAAGCCCTTTCTCCCTAATTTTTATGGGTTTAATATCTGGAACAGTATGCTGCTGATAGACGGGCACGGCTTCTATCCGCTCACCGTATTGCAGCCATTTTTGGCAGAAAATAGACCCATTTTTTTGGTGACGCAAAATGATTTTCCGGCCTTTGACGTTTTTGAAAAAGATCTCATTTTGACCGCTGCTGATCAAAAGCTTTATAAAGTGACAGGATTCACACGTTCTCAGTAAGCTAGACGAGAACGGCTTTACGACAATCTGCTACTGCCGGCCCGACATTCACTCATTCCATAAGATAACTTCCATATTCATGAAAATCGACACCTTTAAAAAAGAACATCTCGATTATCAACACGCAAGGGCCGAGTACTGGGATCATGTGCACTCTGAGCCCGTGCAACGATGGTCTGATTACTATCGTCAAAAGTTGCAGGCGGCATATGCTCAAGTCATTAGCCCAGGCGCTACGATTCTTGAATTAGGCTGTGGGCGGGGCGATCTGCTGGCGGCACTTGAGCCATCTGTAGGCGTTGGTATTGATTGTTCAGCGCTGGCGATTGAGTTGGCACAGCAGGCGCATCCAGCCTTGAATTTTCATGTGATTGATGCTCACCAGCTTGAATCAAGTACTCAGCCCTTAGGCGATCGCACGTTTGATTACATCATCATTTCAGAGCTTGTTAACGACCTGTGGGATGTGCAAAGAGTCTTGACTGGCCTGAAGCGTTTCTGTGCCCCGCATACTCGGATCGTCTGTAATTTTTATAGTCACGTTTGGAATATTCCGCTGTCGATTGGTCAGGCGCTAGGCATTGCAACCCCAAGGCTTACGCAAAACTGGTTAGCACCAAACGACATGACAAATCTTCTTAGTATTTCTGGGTTACAACCACTGCGCACCTGGTCGGAGGTGCTGATTCCGATCAAGATCCCCTTTGTTTCAGAGTTCTGTAATCGATACCTTGCTAAGCTCTTACCATTCAGATTGTTTGATATGGCCAACTTTACGATTGCAAGGCCGATGCCTCAGGCGGTTGTGCCACCCCCTAGTGTCTCGGTGGTTGTCGCAGCGCGTAATGAGTCAGGTCATATTGATGAGTTACTTGCGCGCATACCCGAAATGGGTTCAAAAACTGAATTGATCTTTGTTGAAGGGCACTCAACCGACGACACCTATGCTGCCATCGAGCGTGCAATCGCCGAATATCCAGACCGCAACTGTAAGCTGATCAGGCAACCCGGCAAAGGTAAAGGCGATGCTGTTCGCGCGGGTTTTGAGATCGCCGCCGGTGACATCTTGATGATCCTAGATGCCGATATCACGGTGCCACCTGAAGATTTGCCCAGATTTTACGATTTGCTTGCATCCGGTGAGGGCGAGTTTATTAATGGGGTTCGCTTGGTTTACCCGATGGAGGGTAACGCGATGCGCTTTGCTAATTTATTGGGTAATAAGTTTTTTTCTTGGGCCTTTAGCTGGTTATTGGGCCAGCCCATACGCGATACCCTATGCGGTACCAAAGTGCTGTGGCGCAAAGATTACAAGCGGATCGAAAAAAACCGCGCTTATTTCGGTGATTTTGACCCCTTCGGCGATTTCGACTTACTCTTTGGGGCTGCCAAGCTGAACCTTAAACTTCTTGAGGTGCCGATCAGATACCGTGCCCGCCGTTATGGTGAGACGAATATTTCTCGTTGGAAGCACGGTTGGTTGCTGCTGCGCATGGTTGCCTTTGCCGCGCGGCGGATCAAATTTGTTTAGGCGCATTCAGCCCAGTCTTGAAGGCTGTTGAGTACACGAGGGCTGTACGAGCGAGATCGGTTAACATTTCACCAGCGCACTTGCTGCCGACTTAGAGGGTTTACTGCGACAAATGAATAATATTGTAAGAGCTCTAAAAGAGCAGGCTAAGCGCTTGGTATTCAGGCACACTAGTTTTGCAGCGCCAACTTATCGCTACAACATCGAACCCATTCAGCTCGCCACCTTAATTACCGAAATCGAGCGTTTAAAAAATGTTCAAGGCAATGTCGTAGAGATTGGCGTCGCCCGTGGTTTGACGACACGGTTTTTGGCGCAGCACATCAAAAACCAAAAAATGGATCAAGCGCTCAAGCTTTATGCTGTCGATACTTTTGAGTCTTTCACTGAAAGCGATGTGGCGTTTGAGGTCAGCCAGCGCGGCAAATCGTTAGAGGCGTTAGATGCTTTTAAATATAACGATTATGAAGTGTGGAAAAAGAACTTTGCAGAATTTAAGTTTGTGGTGGCCGTGCAGTCTGATTGTTCAATCGTGGATTACGATCAATACGGCCCCATTAAAGTCGCCTTTTTAGATGTCGATTTGTACCTGCCGACGCAAAAAACGCTGCCAAAGCTTTATAAGGCGTTGGTCAGTGGTGGTGTGATTTTGGTGGATGACGTGCTGCAAGGCACCGACTACGATGGCGCCTATCAAGCGTACATGGAGTTTTGCCAGACTATCGGGCAAAAGCCAGAAGTCATCGGAAATAAATGTGGTGTGATTCGTAAGCCATAACCTTAATAGGTTGTTCGGCTAGCGAGACATCGCTCTAACGTGCGGCAGCATAATCTCGGCGGGCGAGGCTAGCTCAGTGGCTGCAAACGATTGATTTTGATCGGTCGCTAGCCGCGGCAATCGTGTAGAAAATACTTTAAGTATTGATTGCTGATTTAAAGTTTGGCATAGCGCTTCGGCTTTGAGTTTTGCCTGCACATATTGCTCAAAGCCCTCGGCAGGTTCTTCGATGAAACTTGTCGAAGGATAAAAGATATTGCACTTTACCTGTTTATCTCTCATTGCCTGACAGATAACCTGAAATCCAATCACATAAAATTTGTTGTATAGCGCAGCTAACTTTTCTGATTCTAAGGCAGTCCGGCCACGTAAAATTTTTGGTGTCGCGAAGTAATAAATCTGATTGTATTGGGCCAAGTCAAACGGTAGTTCATGAGGTGCATCAATTGTGTATTGAAGCGTGTTGCACACGCCACCAAAATTTCTAATCTCACGCGCCACATCGTCCGCTTCAACCGCGCCTTGGTGATAGGTGATCGTCACTGTACCGCCACCGGCCGCAATAGTTTTGGCGGTTGCTTCGCCGATACCACGCGAGCCGCCAATAATGAGTGCCTGAACATTTGAAAATTCGTCTTTCGTTACCTGCTGCGCGATTGCAGAAATATGCAAACTCACCGTCGGCCTTGGTCGATAAAATGCCTCAGCATTTGCTTGAATTATGCGACCAGTGATCCCGACTGTCACTAGGCCAAAGCGTTCTTCGCTTTCAATCACCCCAAACGAAGGCTCTGCTTCACCGCTTCTAAACTCAAAAGTCAGTGCAGCAAACAAAGATTGCATCCCAGGGCATTCCATACCAACGACATATGAACATGCTGCGATCTCGGCGATTGCCGCAACGCCGTAACAACGACAAAGTGACGGCAACAACAATTCAGCTTGCGACGGATCGCCATAGATTTGTAATGGCTGTCGTGGCAATGTTGATGCCTGCGCAAAGGTAAGTTCTTTGGGCATCGAAACTGCATCGCCACGCTGCTCGACGGGTATTTCACGTTTGGGCGAAACCTCGGTTTGTAGCTGAACGCTGGCCCGCACAACCACCGTGTCACCGGATTTGATAATCAGTCGATTGCGGTCGTCCCAAAAGCAATCTACTGTTTCAGATAAAAAGATCGGCTCAAGAAATTTAATCTTGGCCTTACAAATTAAAAGTGAACGCTGATCGCAAAGCGACTCTAAGGCCCAAAGAAAGGTGTGTACGCCATGAACAATTGGTTGCCCGTAAAGTGTCTTTCGGGCAAAGACAGAATCCATATGAATCGGATTAATATCCCCGCAAAAGTCAGCGAATTGTTTTTGATCTTGTGGTGAAAACGTTTTTGAAGCGAGCCATTGCAAATTGTTGTCTGTCATGATCCGCGGTATCTCGGTTATGTTGCCTAAATAAACTTAAAGCCCTAACGCTGGCGACAGGTTCTATTTATTCTCAATAAGACTACGCAGTCGAGGGAGCAACTTTTTGGATCTAGCCTCTCTACCGATCGCATTGAGGTGCAAGGCAGAGTTTAAAAATAAAGCTCGCTCAAACACGACGTCCTTTATGTCATCAAGCACCGGCGCAACTGGTTTAAGCGTATCAGCAAACGTCTTAGAGACTGCATTGATCATCGTAGAATCAAGATCTGATCGATCGACGTAGGGGGTATGAATAAAGTAAACCGCAACATTCTTAGATCTTTGTTGCGAGACAAAATTTTCAAGTTTGCTTAAGGTATTTTTGCAAATCTTGAACGATTGGTCGGCTCGAGGCCCCTCACCCGTAAAACTATTTTCGTTCGTGTTTTTTATGTTCCCCATAGGGTCTATGGAATAAACTGAGTACAGGTTGTCAGCTTTCACTTGGCCTGTCGAAAATCTGTTCAATACTGCCTCAGGGTTCAGTGCAGTTAGTCGTGGTTCCATCACGTTTGGGCGAAAGTAGATATCAAAGCGAGCCTGCAATATCTCAAGCGGAAACCTAAGCCCGAGTGTTCGAATGGCGAACAGGCGTTCTGGCAAGCTCAGTGCATTCCAGTAGTCGTGATTCCAAGCAATTGCATTTCTCAGAAGCCACTCATCAAATCCGCTGTTCTCTTCTCTGCAGTAGTAATCTGGCTCTAGTGCCAAAATTACTATATCGTGTGGCCTCGTGATGGAGTTGGTTTCTGATAAAACTGACTCTAACGCCATCCCACCCATCAAACCGTAATTGATCACGGGCAAACCCAATTCTTTTGACAAGTAACTTGTATCGATACTGAAGAGTGTGCTTGAACCCGAGGCAATCACAATCTTTTTTGTCGTTGAATTTTTTTTGGCAATATCTTTTTTGATGGTGAGAAGTTCTTGTACCCAGTACTCAGCCGCAATCGGAGTAGGGCCCAGAGCGGGAATCAATAAGACATAACCTGCCATGCCGAGCACTGCAGTACAAGCAAGGATGATCAGATATCGCATTGGTAGACTAGGCTCAACTAAAATTGGTAGTACAAAAATGTCGAAGGCTTATTAGTCGCCATCGCAATAATCAACACCACAAACAGCAAGCCGATCATTATCGCGTTCGCTGAATTCAGGCGCCAGCTAAAGCGCGATGAAGTCGCCGTTAAACTAGCACGTTGTTGAGTCGATTTTGTTTGGTTTAAGTCCTCAGTCACGGTTTCAAAACGACACATCAACTGATGCATATTCGGAAGCCCCCAAACAATCGCCTGACCAAGCAAAATTAAAACGACTGCCGTTAGAGGATTCATCGCCAAGGTTTCGTTAGGCATGAGCCCTTGAAAAACAATGCTATTTGAAAACGCGTTAAAGGGTAGCCAGCCAAAGACAGGCTGAACAGTCAAAGGCAACGATAGCCCATTGAGGCCAGCCATACCCTTAAGCATCGTTAAGGCAGTGCCGACACTTTCTGCGCGAAAAAAAACTAAGGCCACCACGACGGCCACGTATGTGAGTGCGCAACAAAATAGGGTATACAGTGCACCTTGAGGCTTCCAACGCTTCTTCTTTTTTAGAGACTGCCAGCGATAGTTGATGATCATATAGAAGCCGTGTAGCGCCCCAAAAGCAAGGTATGTCCAGTTTGCCCCGTGCCAAAGTCCAATGATCAGAAACGTGATCATTGTCGGCAAGATCACTGTGTATATGTTCTCAACAAAAGGGGCTTTGCCAAGCCCCACACGCATAAACCTCATTGTGATTGGGGTGTAAAGGTACTCATAAATATATTTGGTAAGTGACATATGCCAGCGTTGCCAAAACTCAATGACATTTCTGGCCTTAAACGGCGAATTAAAATTTAGGGGCAAGCGCACGTTAAAGATTAAAGAAAGGCCAATGGCCATTTCTGAGTAAGCCGAAAAATCAAAGTAGAGTTGCAAAGCGTAAGCAAGTGAGCCGACCCAGGCCTCAACTAACATAGGCTCTTTACCTTGACTCGCTGAATTAAAAATTGGCTCAACAATTTCACTCAAACTGTCGGCTAAAAAGATTTTTTTGGCGAGTGCCAGCACAAAAATTGTGAGGCCAACCGAAATATTTTGCGCGTTAAACCGAAATACGTCGGGCTTCAAAAGCTGCGGCATGATTTGCTTATGATGTAGCAAAGGGCCGGCAATCAGGTGCGGAAAATAAGTCACAAATAGTAGATAACGGCCAAGGCTTGCCTCTGCAGTAAGGCCGCGCGAAACATCTACTAAAAAACCGATTTGGGTAAACGTAAAAAAAGAGATGCCCAAAGGCAGGATGATATCGAAGGGTACAAACTTGTTTCCAAAGGCCTCGACAAAGGCGCCAATAAAAAAATTACTATATTTAAAATAGCCTAAAACCAGCAGGTTGATAGAAATCGCAACAAACAAAATTCGACCGACGTAAGCGTCACTCGCATTACCCCCACTGGCCGTCTTGCGACAAGCCTCTAGCCATCTACCAAAATAATAGTTGCCGCCAATCGATCCAAGCAAAAGCAAGACAAAGGGCGAATCCCAAAAGCCATAAAACACCAAAGAGGCCGCCCCAAGCCAAAGAATCGCTAATTTGTGACTGTAGGCACCGATCCAGAACGTTCCGATAAACGTTAAAGGAAGAAAGACAAAAAGGAAGGGGTAAGAATTGAAAAGCATGGTGTGGATCCTGTCGTTCCGACACGAAAGCAAGGCGCTCAATATAGGCAAAGGCGCCGCGCAAAAGGTTAACATAAGCACCTTGACGGCCTGAGGCCGCCTCAACGTTAGCCCAAACACCTAGGATCCACGATGAGTCAAGACCGACCAAGCATATTTGAACAGCTGACTGAAGTGTTTAGGGATGTGTTTGACGATGATGAACTGGTGATTGACGCAACAACAACGGCGCAGGACGTTGAGGGCTGGAACAGCCTGGCGCACATCCGGCTGGTTGTTTCTATCGAAAAGGCCTTTAAGTTGCGCTTTTCAGCGGCCGAGATTGGTAACTTAAAGAATGTGGGCGACATGGTTGAGTTGATTCTGCTCAAACAAGTGAACGCCTAAATCCCATCCCGATGAGTGATGACAGCAATGCATGAACTGCTAACCTGGCTTCCAGCCCCCCCAAGCGATTTTTCGGCGCTTTTGCGGACGCAAGCGACGGCAGCAGGCTTGCGTGCGCTTGCTGGTCATGGCTTAGATGACAACCAATTACAAAAACTAGCAAAGCGATTTGCTGCCTTACAGGCACAAGGGGGCGACTTTACTGGGTTCGCGCCCTTGACGCTTGGTGTTCTTAGCAACGCCACCACGCAAGCGATGGCACCAGCCCTAATCGCCACCGGTTTGCGTTTTGGTTTGCAAATTAACGTGGTTGAGGCGCAATTTAATCAAGTTGCGCAAGAGGCCTTCTCTACAGAATCTAGTTTTTCTGAGCAGGCTTTTAACGCTGTCTTAATCGCGCTTGATTACCGGGCGCTGCCCTTGTCACCCTGCCCGGGTGATGCGGCAAAAGCACAGCAGACCGTGCGCGATTGTGTCAGCTATATCCAAGCGATCATCTCGGCAGTACGTCAAAAAACCGGTGTCCAGATTATTTTGCAAAACCTTGTACCGACTGGGCAGGATTTATTTGGTAGTTTTGAACGACGCCTGCCGGGCAGCCTCAGTTGGTTGCTGACGCAGATTAATGCTGCGCTTGATACCCTGCCCGAAGGCCAGACCCATGTTTTAGACGTCGCAGGTTTGGCCGCTAAAGTCGGTTACGAAAATTGGCACGATCCGACTCTCTGGAACCTTGCAAAGTTGGCCTTCGCACAAAAATATTTGCCGGCGTATGCCGACCATGTGTGTCGAATCCTGGCTGCCACACAAGGCAAAAGTCGTAGATGCCTTGTGCTGGATTTAGACAATACGCTTTGGGGCGGCGTAATTGGCGACGATGGTGTTGAGGGCATCTTAATTGGCCAAGGCGACCCAACTGCTGAAGCGCATCTTCATTTACAGCGGCTGATCGTTGACTTGCGTGCACGTGGGGTCGTGCTGGCGGTGTCGTCAAAAAATGAAGAGGCAGCAGCGCGCTTGCCTTTCAAAGAGCACCCCGACATGTTGCTCAAAGAAACGGATATTGCGGTGTTTCAAGCCAACTGGCAGGATAAGGCCACTAACATTCGGGCGATTGCACAGACGCTATCCCTGGGTTTAGAGAGCCTCGTGTTTTTAGATGACAACCCAGCAGAGCGGCTGCAGGTTCGACAGGCCTTGCCAGAGGTGGCTGTGCCAGAACTGCCACAAGACCCCGCTCTTTTTGCTGATACCTTAATCGCGGCAGGATATTTTGAGGCGTTGGCCTTTTCAGCCGAAGATCAACAGCGTGCTGTGTTTTATCAAGATAACGCTAAACGAGCACAGGTACTGAGTCAGGCCACTGACTTAAATGGCTACCTGCAGTCGCTTTCGATGGAGATCACGTTGGCGCCCTTCGATGCGTTAGGTCGGGCTCGTATCGCGCAACTGATCAGCAAATCAAACCAATTCAATCTGACAACCAAGCGCTACGCTGAAGCGGATATCCACGCGCTTGAACGTAACCCTGAGGTATTTACTAGGCAAATTCGTCTAAAAGATATCTTTGGCGATAACGGCATGATCAGTGTCGTAATTTGTAACAAGCTGGCAACGACTTGGGAAATCGACACCTGGTTAATGAGCTGTCGCGTCTTGGGTCGACGTGTGGAAGAGGCTGTCTTACAGGAGATCGTTCATTATGCGGCTAAAGAGAACGTTCAGACCCTGATTGGTATCTATCGCCCGACTGCTAGAAATGTGATCGTCAAAGAACATTATCAAAAACTTGGTTTTAAGTTGTTGCATGAAGCCGCTGATGAGCAGCGCTGGGCGCTTAACTTTCAAGAGTACAGCCCGAAAGAGCTGCCTATGACTTTCAAGAACAATTAAAAATCGTAAGGGCCAATGCCTAAGGCTGAGGATTTTAGGCCTCACGCTTTAGTCCATGCCGCTTAAGGCCTAACCGTAAACATCTGCGCATTTGGCAGCAATGTGTTCAGACCGTCAAAGCTTCGAAGCTGTAAGTTGGGGTTGTATTGTTGCCGTGGTTGGCAAGGCAGCGTAGTGTTCCAACACAGATCATCCGACACAGGGATGTGAACCTTTAGCCCCGATTTGAGTGAAACAGCTTCGTAGGGCTCTATCGGTATCGAAGACCATCCCGCCAGATTAGATCTGTTGAACATCGCGGTCTTTGCAAGAAATGTAATGACCAAGCCTAAAACCAACACTGTGCAAAGGTTATGGCAAGCGCCAATAAATTTGCTGACAGACAGCGAGTTTTCAGTACTGCGCGCCCGTTTCTGTAACCACAACAGCATCAGCAGGGCAACCAAGGTTAAAAAGAACGTGGCATTGAGGTCGATCTGGCTTAAGCCGTAAAGCACATCGCCGATGTAAAACCGCTGGCTTAAACCTAGGCCAGTCTGCAGCTTAAAGGCGTAAAGAACGGCAAGTGCCGCCAACACAAGGCCCACAGCCAACGCCGGCAAGCGCATGTAACGCCAGTGTTGCTTAGCGGGGAGACTTATACCCGCGCTTAACAACCAAAGCCCCAAAACAATCATGAGCTCGGGGATTGCGCCTAAAAAGCGAGGATCGGGTGCTGTCAAAAACCAGAACGTAGCGCCTAAACAAAGCGGCACATACAGGGCATGCAACCGTATATTTTTACGATACGCCTTGTTAACGATTAACAAAATCAGGTTAACCGCAAGCAATAAAAGTGCAATACCGCCTAGCACTGAAAAGCGTGCGGGTAACTGGCTGGCCCAAGGTAAAAGCCAATCCCAGCTGCGCAGCACGATGTCCGGTGCAATGCCTGGTTGTCGAGCCCAGCTGTAAATCGATCTTGCCTCTGCGGTGACTTGGGCAAGGTCTGGCGCATACGGCAGTGACCATAAGCCTGCAAAGGTGCTGGGGTAAAACGGCACACCAGATAACACGACCCCGCGTAGCGCATGAATCAAGAGGATTGCAAAGCACACAACAACTAGACGCTGTACGCTACGAGGCTGATCTTTTAGCCAGACTCGGGTCGGGCGGTACGCGATCACAAGCGCCCCAAGACAAAATAAGGCCATACTCAGTTTGATCGTGACTGCGGTGATGCACAGCACAGCTAAAAGCAACAAAAGCAATCGTTTGAGGTGATTATTCTGAGCCACTGCGCCGGCCATGTCTAACCCGCTCTCGACTAACAACCTAAACAGCACAAAAAATATCACCACTTGAAACACGGCCACCGCAAAATCCGGCGTGGGTGAGGCAGCCTTCAAGATAAAGCCGCTCAGTAAGACGAGTGTGGTCGCAAACAAGACCAGTCGGCGGGGTATCGAGCGTGAAACAAGCGTCACACAACTGAAGACCGACAAGGCAAACAAAAACAGGCCGGTTGCCGCGTAAGCCTCTTCATAAAAGGGATGAAAACTGACCAAGGCGATCAAAGCAAAATAGCTTTGGTTATAGGCCAAGCGCGTATGCAGGTTGACCATGCCAAACGTGACTGCTTGCTCGTTCAGCCACTTGATGGCCCCAAAGTGATACAGGCCAGAATCGTAATTACTAGCCCCCTTCAT
Source organism: Alcaligenaceae bacterium (assembly GCA_947484295.1). Lineage (GTDB taxonomy): Bacteria > Pseudomonadota > Gammaproteobacteria > Burkholderiales > Burkholderiaceae_B > Zwartia. The sequence continues at coordinate 21,972 of CANKOW010000001.1, forward strand.
CACCGCAGCAATCCAAATAAATCCAATCGCACAGCAGGCTAAAAGGTACAGCCAAGCCTGGCCCGAAGACGCAAGCTTGTTCAAGCGAACAACGAATGGCTGTTGCGCAGTAATCAACCAACGTCGTATCGCAAACACCACGCCCAGCCCCAACACAACAGCGCTCACGTACCAATTAATGGGCAGAACAAAGTGAATGAGTTCGGTGAGCGTGATGCAAAAGCAAATGCCCAACCAGATATCAGTCACAACCTCAGCGTAACTTTGCGATGGTTGACCACCTGTCGACAGGATCCAACGCTTGAGTAATCCCCCCCACCCCTTAAAGGCCAAGCCAATCACGCACATCCAAAGTGCGACGATCAGCGTGGCGAGAAGGTGTTGGGGGATCATGTAAACTAGGCGGGGCTTAAGATGTGGTGAGCGATTCTTTCGCTATTTTCCCCCATAATTTGCTAAGCGCTCTGCTTTTCATCTCTTCAAGGCTTGCATTTTGGTATTTGCTATCCCCCATTTGGCTCTGGCAGCTGGCGGAGTGGCCGCCTTGGTCATATGCCTGCTGATCGTGTCGACCAAGCGCTGGCACGGTTCGCACACGCTAGATCGTGATGCTGGGGTGCAAAAGGTTCATGAAGAGCCCACTCCACGAGTGGGGGGTGTGGCCATCCTGCTATCCGCAATGATCGGCGCCACCCTCACGCCACCCGAAGTGGCTGCGATCTTGTGGCCGATGTTGCTGGCTTCACTACCCGCATTTTTGCTGGGTGCAATCGAAGACCTCTTTAAACGCGATCGGGTTAAAGAACGAATGATTGCGACTTTCGCTAGCGGTGTGTTGGCCTGGTGGTTAACGGGCGTCAGTTTGACTCGCGTGGGGATCCCCTTAGCCGATTCAGTTCTGGTTTTTGTGCCAATCTCGGTGTTATTCACCGCCTTTGCCTTAAGCGGTATGACCAATGCCATCAACATTATTGACGGTTTCAACGGGCTGGCCGGAGGCACAGTTTTGCTATGCCTGTCTGCGCTTGGGTTGATTGCCTTTCAGGCAGCAGATGCCGAAATGGCTAAGATTTGTTTTGTTTTAGCGGGCTCTATTTTTGGATTCATGCTGGTCAATTATCCCAAAGGTAAGATATTTTTAGGTGATGGCGGTGCTTACCTGCTGGGTTTTTTACTTGGTTGGGTCGCGGTTTTGATTGCCATGCGCAATCCGTACCATGTTTCTCCTTGGGCGCCTTTGCTCGCCTGCGGCTATCCAGTACTTGAAGTGCTGTTTTCTATGCTCAGAAGGCGTGCTCGCACCTTAGAGCTTGGGGGTGCCGATCGTTTGCATCTGCATAGCTTGTTGTGGGGGCGTGTGGCTCGCCGTTGGTTTGCGGGTGCGTCTGTCACTACACAAAACGCAGCTGTTTTTCCTATGATGATGTTGTTTGCAGCGGTGCCCGCCGGTTTGGCGGTGGTGTTCAGAAACAAGACCCCGCTATTGATGTTGTCTTTTTTGTTTTGTGCCATTCTGTACGCTTTCATTTACGCACGATTAGTCCATTTTCATTGGACTTTACCCAGGCTGCGGCCCACTCAAAAATCGCAATCGGGCAAACGCCTCGACCAATAGCGTCCGAGTTCGTAAAACCTCTGTCACAGAGTAAAATCCACGCTGGGCAAATGCTCGGCTAATTTTGTTGCGCACATACCGTGCGCGGCAGGGCGGTAGCGTGGATTTTATGAACGATCACAACACATCTTTGAAGCACAGCAAAATCTTTGTTGCCGGTCACCGCGGTATGGTTGGCTCGGCCATCGTGCGCCAATTGCTCGGTGCTGGGCACACACCCGAACAAATCGTCACTCGTACCCGTGCTGAGCTCGACCTGACTGATCAAGCAGCGGTCCGCGCATTTTTTGCCCAAGAAAAGCCAACAGAGGTGTATTTGGCCGCAGCAAAGGTGGGCGGTATTCACGCTAACAACACCTACCCGGCCGAATTCATTTACGACAATTTGATGGTCGAGGCCAACATCATCGATGCGGCCTTTCGGCAAGGTGTTAAAAAATTGTTGTTCTTGGGTAGTAGCTGTATTTATCCAAAACTAGCTGCACAACCGATGGCTGAGAGTGCTTTGCTGACGGGTACGCTCGAACCAACAAACGAACCGTATGCGATTGCAAAAATTGCTGGCATTAAACTTTGCGAAAGTTATAACCGGCAGTATGGCAAAGAACACGGTATTGATTACCGCAGTGTCATGCCAACAAACCTATACGGCCCTGGCGATAATTACCACCCTGAAAACTCGCATGTGATCCCCGCACTGCTACGCCGGTTTCATGAAGCCAAACAGGGTAACCTGCCTGCTGTAGCGATTTGGGGATCGGGTAAGCCTTACCGCGAGTTTCTGTACGTTGATGATATGGCCAGCGCCAGCATCCACGTCATGAATTTGCCCAAACAACAATACGAAACGCATACCTTGCCGATGCAGGGACATATCAACGTGGGTTATGGCTCCGATGTGACGATTGCAGAGCTTGCCGCAACCGTCGGCAAAGTTGTGGGCTATCAAGGTCAGATTACTTTCGATGCGACTAAACCTGATGGGGCGCCACGCAAGTTGATGGATAGCGGGCGCTTACGCGCTTTTGGTTGGGCGCCTAAAGTCGATCTTGAGCAAGGTTTGGGCATCGCTTATCAAGATTTCTTAACCAAACAGTGAGCGTAATGACGCTTCTCAGGTTCAGCGTCTAATGTGCGGGATTTTAGGGCTCATCCACAAAGACGCCAAGGCTCGTTGGCCTGACTTATCTGCCACTACCCTAGCGACTCTTGCTCATCGCGGCCCTGACAGCACCGGCGTTTTATCCGATGCGCACATTCAGTTTGGCCACACCCGCCTGTCGATCATTGACTTGACGAGCGCGGGTCACCAGCCGATGACTTACGCCCAAGGGCGTTACACAGTCACCTACAACGGCGAAATCTACAACTATCTTGAATTGCGTGCCGAACTTGAGGCCTTGGGCGAAGCCTTTGCCAGCCATTCTGATACCGAGGTTCTGCTTGCCGCGTATCGGGTTTGGGGCGAAGCCTGCGTACAGCGTTTTATTGGGCCGTTTGCCTTTGCGATTTGGGATAACCTGACCCGACAAGCATTTTTGGCGAGAGACCGCTGTGGCGAAAAGCCACTGTTTTATTCGGCCAACGACTCTAGCTTAGCGTTTGCTTCAGAGTTAAAAGGATTGCTCCCGCTTTTAGAGCACACGCCGGCTTTAAACCCTAAAGCTGTTGATATGTATTTGCATTACCAATATGTGCCCGAGCCCCTCACCTTGTTGCAAGGGGTGCATAAGCTTGCCGCGGGGCATACCCTGACCTTAACTGTTGATCAATGGCAAATAAAGCCGGTTCAATATTGGTCAGTTGAGCAGGCCTCAAACACGGTGGTCGCCCCCCCTCAAAACATGGCAAAGGCTGATATCTTGTCAGCTATTCAAACGGGCCTTGAAGAGGCCGTCAAGCTTACCCTCAGGTCAGACGTGCCGGTTGGTATCGCTTTGTCAGGCGGCGTTGACTCGGGCGCGATCGCCGCGTTGGCACAAAAAAATTATCCCGAGCCCATGCATGCCTTTTGTGTCGGCTATCCAGGCAGACCGCCCTATGACGAACGTGAACAAGCCCGTGGCTTAGCTGAATCGCTTGGCATGATTATTCACGAAGTTGAATTGCCGGTTGAGCAGTTTGTTGAGTTCTTTCCGACCCTTGTAGAGATCATGGATGAGCCTATTGCTGATCCCGCGGCCTTTGGTCATTATTCTGTACCGCGCGCTGCGGCCGATCAAGGCATCAAGGTCTTGTTATCAGGGGTGGGGGGCGACGAGCTCTTTTGGGGCTATCCCTACGTGACGCAGGCGGTGCAGCTCAATCAGTTAGCACTTCAGCATCCCACGCTCAGCTGGTTAGCAAGTTGGCTCACCGCACCTGGGGTGCAAACTTTTTTGTTGAAAGTTGCACATTACCCCCACGCGCATCCCGTATTAAAACGGGCAGCCGATACGCTACAGAAATTAAGCGATCCGCATCAGCCAAAAGATCAACTTTTTTATTATCTGTTGCACCCAGAGTTTGCAGGACCCTATGCTTTTAAATCGCAGCTGTACGGCCCGGCGATGGCGTCCCTTGCTTCGGATAATGCCTTCGAACCGACCGTGATTGGTCGCAGAGAGTCAGCGCAAGTGCCTGCAGCGGTCATTCGATTGCTGTTTGAAACTTGGTTGACGTCAAATTGCTTGTCGTTGGGCGATCGGGTCAGCATGGGTGTTGGGGTTGAAACACGGATGCCATTTTTAGACGCTAACCTGATCGGGCTAGTGATGGCGTTGCGCACTCAGTATCCAGATGATCAACTTGGCAAAAAAGTTTGGTTACGCCAAGCGCTGCAAGGCGTATTGCCTGCTGAAGTGTTGGCGCGGCCAAAGGCTGGGTTTCAGCCCCCAGTCAACGAATGGTTAAGCGGTGTTGTCAAACGTTACGCCTCGGCGCTGGTGGGTGGCCAGTTGCAACAAGCAGGTATCCTGGCTGCAGACCGTGTTTCTGAAATTTGCACGACATTACCCCAGCAAGGCTACACGGGGCTATTTTTGGCTTATAAGCTTGTACTACTTGAGCTGTGGTACCAAAAAGTCGTGAGGCACTGATGGCGCCGCCAACGCAGCTAAGTGCCTCTCGCTCTACCCTTGAAGCTACGCCTTTAATTCTGCTGTACAACCCTATTTCTGGGCACGGGCATCTTGATTCTTGGAACGCCTTGTTTATTGGTTTTTTGTTAGAGGCGGGTTGGCGGGTCGCATCTTTAAGCCCGGGTGGCGAAGATTTGCGCGCGCGCTTAGGCCTTAGGCAATTGGCGCAGCACCCCAATTTAAAGATATTGGCTTGGCGATTACCGGCGCGTAGTGTTTATCAGCGTGTTCGATCCAGGGTAACGCGGCTATTTAAGCAGTTCGTGCCAAGTGCCAATTTAGATGCTGCACAAGTTGCGCAATTGAAGCAACTTGAAGCCGCCTATTTGCAGCCCCAAGAGTTCGCTGAGCGTGTAGCAGATGCCACGCAACAATTGGGCACTCGCCCGGCGTTTGTGTTCAACATGTACATGGATCTGTATCGCAACGACACGCTTGGTTGGCGTCCGTTTCGTGACCTGCACGCAATCCCTTGGGGCGGCATCCGTTTTGTGCCATCGCCTGCGCCCCCTGATGAGGCCTACTACGCGCTCTCAAGCCTGGCCGGGATGTGCTTTTTAGACGAGCAAGTGCAGCAGGCGTACTCGGCTGCGCTGCCGCACAAGCGTTTTGAATATTTGCCAGATGTGACGGATGCCAGCCTACCCGCCACGGCGAGTGAATTTACCTTAGACCTAAAAAAGCGCGCCGCGGGTCGCAAAATAGTATTTTTAGGGGGCACCATTGGCAGTAACAAAAACCTAAGCCAGTGGTTTGCGCTCATTGCGCAAGCAAACCCGGCCGAGTGGTTTTTTGTGCAGCTTGGTGAGGTTCACGAGCAAAATCTTACGGCGGATGATCTATCGGCCTACCGGCAAGCCTTGGCGACTACGCCTGAAAATGTTTTTATCTACCCCCAGTATCTGCCAGACGAAAGAACCTTTAACGAGGTGATCGCACTTAGCGACATCATTTTTGCGGTGTACCGCAAGTTTGGTATCAGCAGCAATATGCCAGGTAAAGCAGCAGCCTTTGAAAAACCTATTTTGGTAGCCGAGGGCTATTTGATGGGCGCACGCGTTAGCACATATCAAATTGGCTTGGCTGTGCCCGAAGACGACTCAACCAAGCTGTTGCAGGCCTTGACTGCTTTGGCGCAACCGCTTGCCTTGCGCGACGTCGCGTTGTCCAAGCACTTTGCCGCGTATCGCCAAGATTTTAGTCACGACGCCTTAAAGGTTAAATTCTTTCATTTCTTAGAGCAAGCAGGTGCCCGTTCACTTGGGCTGACTTGATGCAACACGTGCGCGATTGCATTCTGTTGTACAACCCGATTTCGAATGAAGGCCATCTTGATTCGTGGCATATCCTTTTTATTGAGGTTTTTTTGAAGGCCGGCTGGGGTGTGATCCCTGTTACGCATGATCCACGCGCCATTCAAAAAAAGCTTGAGCAAAAGGGCTTATTCAGCCATCCCAATTTACTGTGGCCAAAAAAAATTTGGCAGCAAACTCCAAAACCAACGTCGATCACGGCAAGTTTTTGTCGGCGAGTGTCTCGTCTTCTGAAGCGAGTATTTCAGTCTGCGGCTCAACGCGAGCAAGATTTGCTCGCGAATAAGTTTTTAGATCCTCAAACATTTAAAGACACTATCAATAGCGTGCTCAGCGTCTACCCCGGCCGTACACAGTTGGTCTTTAACATGTACGTAGATGGCTATTTACCTCAGGCAAAAGCCTGGGCCGACATGGTGTTCAGCGATGTGAAAGATTCGGCCTTAGCAGCGTCAATCCCGTGGGCAGGGCTTTGCATCACGCCCGAGAATCTATCTGAGCAACAAGCTTCTCAAACAATGTCCGCCTATTATTTGCTTTCAAATTATCAAGGCACTTGTTTTTTAGATGAAACTTTGCCGCAAAAATATCGCGACCATTACCCAAATAAGTACTTTGAATTTTTACCCGACATCACCGAAACCGATTTGCCGACAACGCCTAACGCGCTAGCGCTTGATATCAGGCACAAAGCGGCGGGGCGCAAAATTGTTTTTATGGGTGGTTCAATCGGCAAGCAAAAGAATCTTGCACAGTGGGTTGATTTGGTTTTAAACCTTGACCCCACGCAGTGGTATTTTGTGCAGATCGGTCGTATCAACGTCAACAATTTAACGCCAGCCGATGACCAGGCGCTAGCGCTGTTAAAGCAACAGCAACCAGCAAACTTATATGTTCATGCTGATTACCTACCGGACGAAACAGTTTTTAATGCCATCATTGCAGCGTCAGATGTCATCTTTGCCGTCTATCGTGATTTTTATCGTAGCAGCAATATGGTTTCAAAGGCTGCCTATTTTGAGAAGCCTATTTTGGTGGCAAACAACTGCTTAATGGGCGAGCGCGTGACCAAATACGAGATTGGGCTTGCCGTGTCGCCAAATCATTCAGAAGGCATCCAAGCAGGACTTGCCAGCCTACTTAAACTTGAAGGCCTAGCGACCAAGTTCGCAAACTATCGTGCAGACTTTAGCCGCACCGAATTTAGCCGTCGTTTAGATGCCTTTGCCCAAAATTGTTTGCCCAAAGATCAAGTGGTGAATTGATGGCTCACTACAACTTACGCACACCAGTTGCCTTACTGATCTTTAATCGGCCCGACACAACAGAGCGTGTGTTTAACGCGATTGCGCAGGCTCGGCCCTCTAAGCTGCTAGTGGTGGCCGATGGGCCGCGCGACTCTCGCCCAGGTGAAGCCGCGCGCTGCGAACAAACCCGCGCAATTATTAAACGTGTTGACTGGGATTGCGAGGTCATCACAAACTTTGCCGATCGCAACATGGGTTGCAAGCTTCGCGTCTCTAGCGGCATTGATTGGATCTTTGAGCAGGTTGAAGAAGCGATTATTCTTGAAGATGACTGTTTGCCAGACCCAAGTTTTTTCAGATTTTGCGATGAAATGCTTGAACGCTATCGTGACAACGAGCGGGTTGGCATGGTGTCGGGTGGCAATTTGCAGTTTGGTCGTCACCGCGGAATCGGTAGCTACTATTTTTCAAAATACACCCATATTTGGGGTTGGGCGAGTTGGCGTCGGGCCTGGAAGCATTACGACCGCGATATCACGCACTGGCCCGAATTTAAAGCGCAAGGTTTACTCGAACAAATGTTCGCAACGCCGGGTGAGCAGACATATTGGCAAAACTCTTTTCAGTGGGTGCACGAAGGCAGCTTAGATACCTGGGATGTGTCGTGGACCTTTACCGCGCTTACACATGGCCTGCTGCAAGTTGTACCAAACGTAAATCTGATTTCAAATATCGGCTTTGGCGTAGACGCAACCCACACCCATGTGGTCGGGGTACATGCAAACTTGCCAACGCAAGCGATTGAGTTTCCGCTACAACACCCAACCTTTGTACTGCCCAATCTAGAGGCTGATCGTTATATCGCCAGCGACCAACTTGCGCCGTCTTTTTATACGCGGCAGTGGCGGCGAGTCAAACGTATTCTTGGCGTGGCTTAGATGCGAATCGCCTTTGATCACCAAGCGTTTTGTTTACAAAAGACGGGCGGTATTTCAAGGTACTTTTTTCATTTGGCTGAGCAGCTAGCTATTGTGGGCCAAGACGTTGGAGTATTTTCGCCACTTTATCGCAACCAGTACGCTAGGCAACTGCAGCAAAAAATTGTGCACGGTGGCTACGTGAAAGATTACCCGCCACGCTGCGCAGACGCTGCAGCCGCACTCAATGGTGTAGTGGCGCGCAGGCAACTTAGAGCGTGGGAGCCGGACGTTGTGCATGAAACTTATTTTTCGAAGACGCGCAGCGGATCAGTCAAAACCCCTACCGTGTTGACGGTGTTCGACATGATTGGTGAATTAGGATTAGACGCAGAGGCACCAACCCCTGCTGAGCTTAAGCTTTCAAAAAAATATGCCGCGGTTAAGCGTGCAGACCATGTGATTTGTATTTCAGAACATACCCGAAAAGATTTGGTTCGGTTGTATGAATTGGCTCCTGAGAAGACTTCCACTATCCATCTAGGTTGCGAATTCAATACACAGTTTGATAAAAAAGAAACCAATACAAATAGACCTTACTTGTTCTACGTTGGTTTGCGTTCAGGCTACAAAAACTTTATGCGCTTTTTGCGGGCGGTTGCCGTACATGCTCAACTTAAAGAACAATTCGATATTGTAGCGTTCGGTGGTGGCCCATTTAACCCTGCTGAGCAAAACCTTATACAAGAACTTGACTTACGGTTCGATCAGGTGCGACACATCAGCGGTGACGATACCGCTTTGGCCAAACATTACCGCAATGCCACTGCTCTCGTCTATCCCTCTTGCTACGAAGGCTTTGGCCTCCCGCCTTTAGAGGCAATGGCAAATCAATGCCCAGTTGTTAGTAGCTACACAAGCGCGATGCCCGAAGTGATTGGTGACGCAGCAGAGTTTTTTGATCCGTTTGATCTAGATAGCATTGCGAGCGCAATACAAAATGTGGTCAATTCGCAAACACGTGCTAACGAGTTGATAGCAAAGGGCCTCGCCCGCGTCGAACAATTCAATTGGCAAACGTGCGCTGCGCAACACTTGGCGTTGTATAGATCGTTAAACAGCCAGGCGGCTAACGCTTGATGAAAGTACTGTATCTATATACCGAGGTGATGGGATACAACATCCCTATCTTTGAGCAACTAGTGAAACGCTATGGTGCCATAGTGGATGTGGTTCATTGGGATCAAAATAAAAAGACACCCTATGTACCAAACGTAACTACTCAAAACATCCGTTTTCATCAACGATCAAAGTTTACGCCTCAAAGCCTATGCAACTTTGTCTCCGATTTGAAGCCTAATTTAGTCTACACATCTGGCTGGCAGGACAAGGGATATCGTCCTGCGTTACAGCAATTAAAGTTAGCGGGCGTTCCGATTGTGATGGGGCTCGATACCCAGTGGAACAATTCCTTACGCCAACGACTCGGCGCAAAGCTTATTAAGCATGCGTACAAGAAGCGTTATTTTTCTTATGCATGGGTTCCGGGGCCATTGCAGTATGAATGTGCAGCACGCCTAGGCTTTGAACACGATGAGATCATCACCCATCTGTTGACGGGCAATACAAATATTTTTAGCGAAGCAGCCTCAGCACTTGAACAAGAAAAAACTCAGCAATACCCAAAGCAATTTCTGTATGTCGGAAGACTGACAGAATCTAAAGGTATTGATACTCTTATTGATGCTTTCAAACGGTACCGCCAAGCCCACCCAACCGGCTGGGGCCTAACCTGTATAGGAAACGGCCCGTTCGAATCGCTGCTACAACAACAAGAGGGCCTAACCGTTAAGCCCTTTGCAGAGCAAGCTAGCTTGGCAACGTTAGCGCGCCAGATGGGCGCTTTAATTTTGCCGAGTCGCTACGAGCCTTGGGGTGTAGTCGCACACGAGTTTGCAACCGCAGGCTTACCCTTGTTGTTATCAAACAGGGTCGGGGCAAGGCATCAGCTTTTGATCGGCGGGCTCAATGGTTATACCTTCGCAGCGGGTTCGGTAAATGATTTAGCCTTCAAAATGAATCAATTGGCTTCTAAGCCTGATGATGATTTATTAGCGATGGCAAAGGCGAGTCTTAAGTTAGCAAGCGCACTTAGCCCTGAAATTGCCACCGCGAGTTTTGTATCGGTGCTCGAACGACATCAGCTCGCGGTTACAAATAACAGCAGCAATGATGCGCCCCATTAAAGTTGCAGTTGATGCTTCGCGTGTGCGCTCAGGGGGCGGCGTCGCCCACCTGCTTGGCATTTTGAGTGTTAAAGACCCCAAAGAATTTGGTATTGAACAAATTCATGTCTGGGCTTACAAAAAGCTGTTGGATCTACTGCCCGATCGTGCTTGGTTAATCAAACACCACCCTGCGGCTCTTGAGAAATCTTTAGTGCATCAGTCGTTGTGGCAAGGCATACGGTTGAGTCATGAAATAAAGCAGGCTGGATGCAACATACTGTTTTCTGCTGATGCCAGCACGTTTTGCCGGTTCAAGCCCATGGTAGTGTTAAATCAAAATATGCTGGCATACGATGCAGGTGTTTTGGCTCTATTTGGATGGGGCAAAGATCGGTTTCAACAAACCCTAATGTATTTTGTGCAGCGTCAGGCTTTTCGTTTTGCCGCAGCTGCGATATTTTTGACCCAACATGCGGCTACACAAGTTCAGCGGCGTGTAGGTTTGTTGCAACATGCCGCGTGCATCCCGCATGGTGTTGCTGAGGTATTCAAGGATATACCATTGCAGTCAAACTGGCCGACTGCCAACGAGCGGCCGATTCGGTGTTTGTACGTGTCACCGGTATTTGAATATAAGCACCAGACCCAGGTGGTTTTGGCGATCAAAGCGCTGCGCGACCAAGGTTTAAATATTGAACTTAGTCTCGTTGGCGGCGGAGGTAAGCGTGCGCTCAGAATTTTGCACCAGTTACTTGACCAGGTCGATTCGGATCGGCAATTTGTCAAAGTATCGGTATTTGTGCCAAACGAGAAGGTTGCTGCGCTAATCGCTGAGGCCGACCTATTTGTGTTTGCCTCGAGCTGCGAAACCTTTGGAATAGCGCTACTCGAGGCCATGGCGGTCGGCATCCCAATTGCCTGTTCAAGTCGCAGCAGCTTGCCAGAAACACTTAAAGATGCGGGTGAGTACTTTGATCCTTACGACTCACAATCGATTGGGCTTGCGATTCGCCAACTTACAGATGACCCTTCGCGGCGCACGCAATTAGCCAAGCGTGCGAAAGAGCTTGCTGCGAGTTATTCGTGGTCACGGTGCGCACGTGAAACGTGGCAGTTTGTGATGCAAACCTATCGAGATAGTCTTGAAAAAGGAATGAGATGAAAATCTCAATTGTGACTATCTCTTTCAATCAAGGAAATTTTTTGCGTCAATGCATTGAATCAATTTTGACTCAAACAGAATGCGACGTTGAATATATTGTTGTTGATCCTGGGAGTACGGACGGCAGTCGAGAGTTAATTGAATCTTACGGAGATCGAATTGTTAAGGTCTTTGCACGCGATCAAGGTCCCGCCGATGGTTTAAATCAGGGTTTTAAGCGCGCGACAGGAAACATTTACGGTTTTGTTAACGCGGATGACTATTTGTTGCCCGGCGCGCTGAAACAAGTAAATCATTATTTCGAGTCGAGTGGGTTGTCTTCGTTCATAACGGGGCAGGGCTACAGTGAGAGTGCTGAGGGTCTTAGAAGCGTCATAAAAGTTGCGCCATTAACTGAAAGAAACATGCTGTATTTGTCTGCGAGTATTTTTCAACAAGCTACTTTTTTTCCTGCTAAAGCGTTTAAAAGCATTGGGGGATTTAACGCTACAAATCGAACTTGTTGGGATTATGAACTGTTTCTTAAGTTTTTGAAGCTACCGATATCTCATCAAATTATTGAATACGATTTGGCCGTTTTTCGATTGCATCCAGACTCAATTTCAGGGTCAGGTCGGCTGACAGATATGTATCGCGACGAATTAGATCAAATTTTTTTACAGTATCAGGGACGAAAAAGAAATTTATTTGATCGAATTTGCGGCTACATGTTGCGATTGCAAAAGGTATGTTTGTCTTATTTAAATTATAAAAAATGCAAGGCGTAAGTTTTCTCATAGATTTTGTATTTTTACTGTTGGTTTTGTTTGCAACCGCAATAACATTAAACGGATGGGGAAGGATAAGCTTACATTTGCTTGGCCTCACGGCATCAACGACTAGCGGAACGTTAACTGTTTGGTTTGGCTTTGCTGTAATTCTTGCAAGCCTAGAGATCTTTCATTTATTTATGCCAGTTGACTGGCGACTGACGGCGTTTATATTTTCTGTGGGAGTCGCGGGTGAATGTAATCAAGTAAGAAAACGATTCAAAGATTTTGTAGATAAGGCGCGCAGAAACCTACAACAAAATCCTCTTATTTATTTATCGTGTATCGGTTTAGCCTTTTATTTTTGTTTACGCGCAATGCAATTGCCGATTATGTACGATTCGGGGTTGTATCATTTTGCAAGTATCCGTTGGCTCAATGAAGAACCAATAGTTCCTGGCCTGGGCAACTTACATTGGCGACTGGCTCTTAATCAAAGTTATTTTGGATTTCTCGCACTATTAAACATCGCGCCCTACTGGAACAAAGGCTACGCTGCAGGCGGTTTATTTTTAGTGCTGCTGACAAGTGCTAGCCTTTGGGAGTTCGGCCTGAGGTCTCGCTCAACTTGGCGTAATGTCGTTGTAATTATCCTGACTCTTTACCTATGCCAAATAGCAGGTTCGATTTCGAACCCTTCGCCTGACATAGCTATTAGCCTTTTGCAGATTGTAGTTTTTTTATTTTTACTTAAGTTATTTGATAGGAACACTTACCATGAAGAGGATGACCACATTCGAAATATTGCCGTGGTGCTTCTTCTGTGTTTTTCAATCGTAACTATAAAACTAAGTGGCCTCGCTTTTGCGGCTGGTTGTATATTTGTCGCCTTGCTCCACGACTTTAGTGTGCAACGCACATTTTCGTTTCGAATGGTCAAGTTACTCGTACTCATAACATTGTTCGCGTGCGTTCACTTGGGCCGTGGATTTTTGCTGTCAGGGGCACCCCTGTTTCCAAGCACTATTGGTGGGGCTTGGTTTTTACAATGGGCCCTGCCCCCTGCTATTGTCGAGTTTGAATCTGATTTGATTTATGCGTGGGCACGACAGCCTGGCATTGGTTCTTTGGCCGATCTAAATTTATTAGGTAATTGGTTCAGTACTTGGAGCGATAGACTTCCCTTTTTTTGGAAAATACAGTTACTTTCAGCATCTTTGCTGACAGTTGCTAATTTTTATTATTTAAATGCATTGGGCTCATGTAAATTTAATCATGGGCTGCACTTAATATATATACCAATTTTTGCCGCGTATGCATTTTGGTTTTTGACGGCACCCGATATAAGATTTCTTGGTGCAATTAATATAATTTATTTAACGCTTTCAGCGGCAATCTCGACTCAGATAGGTATTAAAAAACTTCCGTCCCTAACAAACCTATTAGGGAGAATTGCAGAAGAGCCGTTCAAGTTTTATTTTCGTATTTTTGGCGTGTCGCTCTTCTGCATTATCCTTTTCAGATGGATATTTATCCAGCCAATTTCCCTGACTGGGTGGCCCGAACTGCCAGCTGTTGAGACCCATCTAGTAAAAACCGACTTTGGTCTATCCGTTTTCAAACCAGACGTTGGTTCACAATGTTGGAATGCCCCCATACCGTGCGCGAGTGTTGTTTACGGTAGCTTAAGAAAAGTACCTTGGACACTACCGTTTCAAATAAGGTCACTCATTGATTCTAGGTATAGTTTAATTTTAAAGTGATTAAGTTTTTTAAAAATTTCCAGATATAGAATTTATCTAATTTATGGCGTATTCTGCTCAACGATTTACAAGATTAGCTCACCGCCTTTCCTGGTCAGTGACGCTATTTTGCGCGTTGATAATTGGAATCATACTTATTAGCTACTTATATTATTCGCTTCAAAGTTATCGAGGACCTTCTCCTATTTATTTTTGCATTATTTTGCTGTTGTATTTAGTTTCAAAGAAAGCTGCATTTTTTTCAATAGTATTTTTACTACCAATTGCTCCTGCTCTCCACGAGCAACTAAGTTTTATTCACCAACCAGCCGTACCATTTTTTATTGCGACTCCGGGGATTGATATTTGTACCGCTTTTATTGTCGGTACTATGTTGAATAATATTGCTGAACATCAAAAACTCTTAATGAAAGCGGAAAGAGTCCCCTGGCCAATCGCTGTGACCTTAATAATAATTATATTTTCTATAGCTTTGGCGGTGTTTCGTAATTTTACGCAAGTGAGTCAAGGATTTAACTTTGCGGAGTTAGTTACCAAGCTATTGGTTCATAAGCTAGTCTTAAGGGGTGATATTTATTTACCTCTCGTTGATATATTTACTTTTAGTACCGGCGCATTATTTATCGGAATTTTAGTAAATTTTTTTAAAACTAATAGCGATAGCGAAAAACTGTTTGTAATGGCTTTAGCGTGCACCCTATGCATTTCCGCAGTTTGGGGAATATTTCAAGCACTTACACGATTTGGATTGCCACCCACAACCTACGCGCACCGTGCAAACGATTTTTTCTATGGTGCACATGGCTTTCAGCCTGACCTACATGCCTTTGGTGCACTCATGCTGATGGGATGCTTGGGATTATTGGGATATTTTAATTATGCGCCGGCGTATCGCACCAAGGTCTATTTGGGCGGGGTAATTTTAATCAGTTGGACGGCCTTGTTGATGAGTAAATCGAGAGCATCATTAGCATTCGCCATTGCAGGGACAACAATTTTTATTATATTAAAGATTCTACACAAAGGTAAACCAGTTTTCTTTTCTAATTATCTTTTTACAATTTGCGCAGTAATGATCGGCATAACGGCGGTGCCGCTTTTTGTAACGAGTCAATTTGTTCGTGATATTTATCCTTCAGAATATCTTAATTTTAGCTTATGGAACGATGCCCTCAGTCTGCGTCCAGAGTTTCATAGGACTGCGCTCAGAATGTTTGCAGACTTCCCTTGGTTTGGAATCGGTCAAGGGAATTTTATTCGAGTTTCTGCCGATCCTATTTTGAAATACTCTCCTTTGATATTAACGTGGGGAGGTGAAAATGCACACAATTATTTTTTGCAGACGCTCGCTGAGTTGGGTGTCATTGGCGTCCTGAGTTTCATCTTGCTGTTTGTATGGCCATTGATATTCACTAAAACCATCTATATAGCTCCCGCTTGCATGATAATTACATCTATATTCCTAGGGAATATATATTCCCACTCCCTGATCGTGCGCGAAAATCTATTTGTATTGGGAATTGTGATTGCGCTTACATATTCAAAAATGAAAACCCGTCAAAAAATACCGTGAGTCCACCCTTTAGGAGCGTGCGTTCGAGTTTGCGCACTCAGGTATCCAGTTAGTTAATTAGTAGGCGGTCATTTATCGAGTGTTTTGGGTGGAAACCACAGCTTAAACCCTTAAAACACCTATAATCATTCGAATTTGTACAAATGTTTCGCGATGGACTGACTTATGCCGCGCTTGCTGACCGTGATACAGCACGGCGGTAGCGTGTAAAAAACGAAAAACTCTACCCCTGTTATATGACGAGTCGCCGCTCTATATTGCAAGAAGATACCTACTTCAGGGTAATGCGCATGCTTCAAGCTAATCCCGACCTTACCCAGCGGGAAATCGCTGAAAGTTTGGGCGTTAGTACAAGCGGGTTGAATTACTGTTTAAAAGCATTGATCAACAAAGGCTGGGTCAAGGTGCACAACTTTGGTTTGTCAAAGAATAAATTTGGCTACATTTACATGCTTACGCCGTTGGGAATTACCGAAAAGGCTTTGCTCACCAGTCGATTTTTGAAGCGTAAGATGGCTGAATACGATGCACTACGTGCGGAGATTGAGTCCCTTAAAGACGAGACCGCCGTAGCGGCTGAGGTGAATGCGACAAATCGGATGTGAGTGACGTTGAGTTCATGCTTTTTTGTGTCGCTCATTTAGCAGCTTATAAGCTAGCCGAGCAATTGTTAATTTATAAGCAGCCTGCAATCAAACCAATCAGATAATCATGCACAGCTATCCAGTAATTGTTGATCGAAAGATTCGTATCGCCGTAGTTGGATGCGGTCGCATTTCTAGCAACCATTTTGATGCAATTCAAAAGCACTCCGATATGGTTGAACTCGTAGATGTGTGCGACACTAACCCGTCGGCGTTAGAAGCAGCCGTCGCGCGCACCGGTGCGCAAGGCCATCGCAGCGTCTCATTGTTGCTTGAAAAAACCAGCGCCGATCTTGTGGTCTTGGCAACTCCCAGTGGGCTGCATCCTGAGCAGACGGTTCAGATCGCAGAGTCAGGTCGGCACGTCATGACCGAAAAGCCGATGGCTACTCGCTGGAGCGACGGTTTGCGCATGGTCAAGGCCTGTGACGAGGCAAATGTTCGGCTCTTTGTCGTAAAGCAGAATCGGCTAAATGCAACCCTGCAATTACTCAAACGGGCTGTCGAGCAAAAGCGTTTCGGTCGCATTTACATGGTGTGTATTAACGTGTTTTGGACGCGACCACAGGAGTACTACGATAGCGCTGCTTGGCGCGGGACGTGGGAATACGATGGCGGGGCTTTCATGAACCAGGCTAGCCATTACGTGGACCTACTCGATTGGCTGATCGGTCCAATAGAAAGCGTCCAAGCTTACACCGCCACGTTAGAGCGCAATATCCAGGTAGAAGATTCGGGCGTACTCAATGTGCGCTGGCGCTCTGGTGCGCTTGGATCGATGAATGTGACGATGCTGACCTACCCAAAGAACATGGAAGGGAGCATCACCATTATTGGAGAAAAGGGCACCGTACGTGTCGGTGGTGTGGCCGTCAATGAGATTCAGCAGTGGGAGTTTGCAGAGCCTCATGACGACGACCAAAAGGTCAAGATGGTGAGTTACGAAACAACGTCGGTATATGGCTTTGGACATCCCTTGTACTATCAAAATGTGATTAAGACCTTGCAGGGCGAAGCGGAGCCTGAAGCAGACGGTCGTGAAGG
Organism: Alcaligenaceae bacterium; assembly: GCA_947484295.1. Taxonomy (GTDB): domain Bacteria; phylum Pseudomonadota; class Gammaproteobacteria; order Burkholderiales; family Burkholderiaceae_B; genus Zwartia. Next base: position 39,346 of record CANKOW010000001.1, read on the forward strand.
ACTCAAGGTACTTGAAGTTCTTGTCGCTGCCTACCGTTCTGCGAGAGATGGTCAGCGCATCTCCTTGCCGCTAGACTACTGACAACTCTTCGACATGATTGCAACCATTCATCCCAGCGCCATCGTCGATGCAGGAGCTCAAATTGGCGAAAATAGTAGAGTATGGCATTGGGTGCATGTCTGCTCGGGCGCCAAGATAGGTGCAGACTGCTCTCTTGGCCAAAATGTGTTCGTTGGCAATCAAGTTGTAATCGGTAATAACGTCAAGATTCAGAACAATGTCTCGGTCTTTGACGGAGTAGAATTAGAAGATGACGTGTTTTGTGGGCCCAGCATGGTTTTTACGAATGTTTATAACCCGAGGTCGGCAATCAGTCGCAGAGAAGAGTACCGCCGTACGTTGGTACGCCGCGGCGCCACTTTGGGGGCTAACTGCACAATCGTGTGCGGTACCGTAATTGGGGAGTATGCCTTCATCGCCGCGGGCGCCGTAATTAACCGAAGCGTGAAACCTTATGCTCTGATGGCTGGAGTGCCGGCCCGCCAAGTCGGCTGGATGAGTCGATTTGGCGAGCGGCTTGATCTGCCGCTCGGTGGCAATGCCACGGCTGTCTGCCCGCATACCGGCGATACTTACCAATTAACAGATGATCATTGCAAATGTCTGAGCCCTTAATTCCTTTCGTTGATCTGAAATCCCAGTATCAGGCGCTTAAACCGCAAATCCAGCAGCGCATCAATGCGGTTTTGGAGCATGGCCAGTACATCATGGGGCCTGAAGTTCGTGAGCTCGAAGTTCGGCTGGAGGCCTACACCGGCGCGAGGCATTGCATTACATGCGCCAGCGGCACTGAAGCACTATTAATTAGCTTAATGGCCCTAAATATTGGCTCTGGTGACGAAGTCATCACGACGCCATTTACCTTTGCGGCAACTGCTGAAATGATCGTCCTGCTCGGCGCCAAGCCGGTTTTTGTCGATATTGAGCCAGACACCTGCAACATTGATGTCGCGTTGATCGAAGCAAAAATTACTTCCCGCACTCGAGCCATCATGCCGGTCAGCCTCTATGGTCAGGTATCCGATATGGATCAAATTAATGCGATAGCGGCGCGCCATGGCAATCTGCCAGTGATTGAGGATGCTGCCCAGAGTTTCGGGGCGAATTATAAAGGCCGCAAAAGCTGTAACCTGAGTACTTTCGGCTGCACAAGCTTTTTTCCGAGTAAGCCGCTTGGATGCTATGGAGACGGGGGCGCAGTATTTACCAATGATGATGCCTTAGCGCAAGCGTGCCGCGAGATTCGTGTGCATGGGCAAAGCAAGCGTTACGTTCACTCGCGTGTCGGCCTCGGCGGTCGCATGGATACGTTGCAGTGCGCGGTGGTCCTCGCCAAACTCGAAAGGTTTGAGTGGGAAGTCCAAAAACGCCTAGAGATTGGAAATCTGTACAACGATACTCTTGACGGGTTGGGTATTTCGCGAGTCCAGCAGCGACCTGACCGTAACAGCGTGTTTGCGCAGTACACCGTGTTTCTCAAAAAGAGAGAGACTGTGCAAAAAAGCTTGAAGGCTGCAGGAATCCCAACAGCCGTTCATTACCCGACACCTTTGAATGAGCAACTAGCTTACGCACATTTGTGCTGTCCCGATTGCACGCCTGTGGCGGCTAAAACAGCCAAATGCGTGATGAGTTTGCCAATGCACCCAGACCTGTCGGCTTCAGAGATCATTCGAATCACCTCTTTGTTAGCCGAAATAACTGTATAAAAAGAGATAAATAAATGGAACTTCAAGGGAAAAAAATAGTGGTTATTGGGGGCGCAGGATTGATTGGCTCGCACACAGTAGACCATCTGATTAAAGAAGGAGTCAAAGAAATCATCATTTTCGACAACTTTGTGCGTGGCCGTGTAGAAAATCTTCAACAAGCACTGAAAGACCCGCGTGTCAAAATATTTGAGGCTGGCGGCGACGTGCTGCAAACGGACATCCTGGAGGCTGCTCTTGATGGGGCTGATGGCGTGTTTCACCTTGCCGCGCTTTGGCTTTTGCAGTGCCATGAATTTCCTAGAAGTGCCTTTGATGTAAACGTGCGCGGCACGTTCAATGTCATAGAAGCCTGCGTCAAAAAAGGAGTCAAACGCCTCGTATACTCATCCTCTGCATCCGTGTATGGCGATGCTGTTGAAGAGCCTATGACAGAAGATCATCCGTTTAATAATCAAAATTTTTACGGCGCAACAAAGATTTGCGGCGAGGCAATGTTGCGCCCGTTTCACTTTCGTTACGGGCTGAACTATGTGGGCCTTCGCTACATGAATGTTTATGGCCCGCGTCAAGACTATCAGGGCGCCTACATCGCAGTGATTATGAAGATGTTGGATGCGATTGATCGTGGCGAAAGTCCGACCATCATGGGTGACGGCTCCGAAGCCTTCGACTTTGTGGCGGCAGAAGATTGTGGTCTCGCTAACGTTTGCGCGATGAAGGCCGATACCAAAGACCGTTTTTATAATGTAGGTACTGGCAAACGAACATCTCTTAAGCAGCTTGCAGAGATGCTCTTGGTCTTGACCAATTGCAAAAAACCCATCACCTATGCGCCTAGAAGCCAAGCGACCTTGGTTCGCAACCGGATTGGGTCGGCCAAGCGTGCCCGTGCAGAAATCGGCTTTACTGCCGACATTGATTTGATGACCGGCCTGAGGCGACTGATTGAATGGCGCGCAAGCCATAAGGCAGAGGTGGCGGGTAGACGCCGGGTAGTGGGTTTGCAAGACTGATGGATAAAAATATGAAGCGGTCGATTCAGATTTCCCTGCCGTCCACTGGTGAAGAAGAGTGGCAAGCATGTCGCGAGCCTGTCATGAGTGGGTGGCTCACTCAGGGGCCGAAGGTTGCGGCTTTTGAAAAGGCATTTGCAGATTACCATCAGGTAAAGTACGCTTTAGCTACTACAAACTGTACAACTGGGTTACATCTCATTCTGGCCGCCTTGGGCATTGAGCCTGGCGATGAGGTCCTCGTCCCAGCGTTTACTTGGGTATCAACAGCTAACGTGGTGCTCTACTGCGGAGCCACGCCGGTATTCGTTGATGTTGATCCTATTACAAACAACATCGATCCAGCCGAACTCAAGCGCAAAATTACCTCGAAGACTCGCGCCGTGATCGTTGTGCATCTGTTCGGTCTATGCGCCGAGATGGAGGCGATTCGGGCCGTAGTGCCAACCCATGTCAAGATTGTTGAGGACGCGGCATGCGCCGCGGGAGCCAGTTACAAGGGAACCTTTGCAGGTGGTCTTGCGGATGCAGCTGCCTTTTCATTTCACCCACGCAAATCAATCACAACCGGCGAGGGGGGCATGGTCACGACTAATAATGATGAACTCGCCGAGCGCGTCAATATGCTGCGCAACCACGGCGCCTCCATTTCAGAAGAGCAGCGTCATAACGGACCGCGCCCCTACCTTTTGGCTGAGTTCAACTTGCTCGGCTTCAATTACCGTATGACGGATTTGCAAGGTGCTGTTGGCCTCGTGCAGATGAGCAAACTTGCGAGGTTCATCAATGAGCGTCAGGAGTGGGCCGATTATTACCGGCGGGAACTCGCGACCATTCCTTGGCTAAGACTGCCGGCCGCCGTACTTGACGGGCAGCATGCTTGGCAAGCATTTGTAACCTATGTCGATCCCGCGACGGCGCCGATGTCGCGTAATGAGATCATGGAGCGTCTGCAGGCCGCTGGAATTTCAACGCGGCCAGGCACTCACGCGGTTCACATGCTGGGATATTACAAACAGCGGTTTGGGCTGAAGCCAGATGAATATCCTGGCGCTTATGACTGCGATACAAACACGATGGCTATTCCATTACACAACCGTATGAATAAGGAAGATTACGCATATGTCGTCCATTGTCTCCGGCAAATCGCAGCCTGACACGGGAGCGGCCATGCCTGTTTGGCTGAATCAAGTCCTTGGGGTGGATTCGCTCGTAGAGGGGCGGTCCTTCGATGTGGGTGGTCAAGCATTTGTGGTCAAGGACGGGCTGCCGCGTAGTAAAAAACTTGTTTCACAAGCTCAGGCTCAGACTAGTGAAACATTTGGCTTTAAATGGAAAAAATTAGACACCTTTGATTCACCTGCGTCACTGGCGCGGATGCGCGAATGGTTAGTCGAGCGGTATGGCGATATCTCTAGCGCACCTTGGCTCAAAGAGCATGGTGAGAAACCGCTTCTGATCGATGCTGGCTGTGGTGCTGGTATGTCTGGGCTCGAGTTGTTAGGTCCGTTGGTTCCGGGTGTGCGTTATTTGGGCGTTGACGTTTCTGAGGCAGTTGACGTTGCGCGAACTAGGTTTCAGGAGCGCGGTCTGGAAGCCGGTTTTTTGCAGGCTGATATTAGCGAGTTGCCCTTACCCAAAGAGTCGGTCGATCTGATTTTTTCGGAAGGGGTGTTGCATCACACTAACTCTACTGAGGGCGCGCTCAAATCCTTAGCTCGTCTGCTAAAACCCGGCGGACGCTTTCTTTTTTATGTGTACAAGCGCAAGGGACCGTTGCGCGAATTCACAGATGATTATGTGCGCGACAGGCTACAACCAATCTCGCCGGACGAGGCCTGGAGGTTCATGGAGCCATTGACTCAACTTGGGATTTCATTGGGTCAACTTAACGCCGAAATTGACATACCTAAGCCGATCGATTTGCTGGGTATTCCTGCTGGCCGTGTCAACGTGCAGCGCCTCTTTTACTGGCATGTGGCGAAGACCTTTTATCGACCAGATTTGACCTTCGATGAAATGAATCATATCAATTTCGATTGGTATGCCCCTGCAAATGCTCAGCGGCAGTCGCCCGAACAAGTTCGGGCGTGGTGTGCGGAGGCTGGCCTTGATGTGGAACGCGAGGTAGTGGAGGACGCTGGTATCACTATTGTGGCGCGCAAGACGGGCAGGACGTCCTGACTTGTTCATAGCAGAAGGCGTGAACTGGTTACTCAGCAAATAGTATTTATGAATTTTTTAGGTTGATGATTTAATGTGTGGTATTGCTGGGTATTTACAGTTTGACGGGGACGCAGCTTCACCGGTTGTGCTTCGTCGAATGGGTGAAGCGATCGCACATCGTGGGCCGGATGGCGAGGGCGTGTTTGTCGACGGTCCACTCGGGCTTGCTCATCGAAGGCTCGCAATCATTGACACTTCGCCTGCTGGGCATCAGCCGATGGCAACCGAAGACGGTCGGTATATTATTTCCTATAACGGGGAGGTGTTCAATTTTCAAGAGTTGCGAATTGAATTGGAGGCGTTGGGGTGGGGCTTTCGTTCGCGAACTGACACCGAAGTCGTCCTCAAGTCTTTCGCCCAGTGGGGCACGGGCTGCTTTAATCGTTTCAATGGCCAGTTCGCCATAGCGGTTTGGGATCGCACCCAACGCAAACTCGTTCTTGGGCGGGATAGGTACGGTATCAAACCCCTCTACGTCAGACGTAGTGGAAAAAGTCTTGTGTTCGGGTCAGAGATCAAAGCGATTCTTCGTCACCCCGAAGCCGTGGCTGTGATGGACAAAGAGGGCTTGTTTGAGTACTTTGCTTTTCAGAATTTCTTCACTGAACGTACTCTTTTCAAAGACGTGACTATCTTGCCAGCGGGTTCCTGGATATCTGTTGAGGAAAACGGCACCACGGCTAGAGATCAATATTGGGATTTTCATTTCACCGAGCCCGAAGGCGGGGCGGTTGCCAGCGACGCGGAGTACAAGGAGGAGCTTGACCGGCTTTTGCGTCAGGCAGTAAAGAGGCAACTTGTCGCAGATGTTGAGCTTGGAACTTACCTTAGCGGCGGAATGGACTCAGGTACGATCACGGCTATCGCCGCGAGTGAGTTACCCAATATGAAAACGTTCACTTGCGGCTTTGACTTGCGCTCTGCCTCCGGCCTAGAGTTGGCGATGGATGAGCGGGAAAAGGCCGAGCACATGTCCTACCTCTATAAGACAGAGCACTATCAGATGGTGCTAAAGGCTGGCGACATGGAGCGAGTGCTGCCGAAGTTGGCTTGGCATCTTGAGGAGCCACGGGTTGGTCAAAGTTATCCCAATTACTACGTTGCGCAACTGGCAAGCAAGTTCTGCAAGGTTGTACTCGCGGGCGACGGCGGCGACGAATTGTTTGCGGGTTATCCTTGGCGCTACTACCGGGCGGTAGTGAACGAAGATTTTGACCACTATACCGACAAGTACTTTCAATACTGGCAGCGTTTGCTTCCAGCGGATCGCGTCTCGCAGATTTTTGCACCTATTGCGTCCGATGTTTCGCATGTCTCGACGCGCGATATCTTCCGTGGCGTTTTCCGTGAACCCACTCATCACCTGACTCGGCCCGAAGATTACATCAACCATTCGCTCTACTTCGAGGCGAAGACGTTTCTTCACGGACTGTTGACAGTCGACGATAAGATCAGTATGGCGCATGGGTTAGAAACGCGCGTTCCATTCCTCGATAATGACTTGGTCGATTTCGCGTGCCGAGTGCCCGTGAGACTCAAGCTAGGGAATCTTGGTGCTGTGGTTCGCCTCGACGAGAATGAGCCGGGGCCGAAGACGGCGAAGTACTTCCAGCAGACGAACGATGGGAAGCTCCTGCTACGGAGGGTGATGGGGCGCTATGTTCCCGCTGATGTTGCTGATGGTGTAAAAAAAGGATTTTCTGCACCTGATGCTAGTTGGTTCCGTGGCGAAAGTATTGATTACGTCCGTCGTAGCTTGATGGGGCGCGATGCCCGCATCTTTAACTACCTCGACCGATCGTTGATACAGTCACTGATCAGTAACCATCTTGACGGCAAAGAGAATCGCCGACTATTGATCTGGTCTTTGCTCAGCGTAGAAGAGTGGTTGCGTAATTTGGAGAATGGTTCGTGGACGAACCCCTGACGCCGCAGCGTTTTGCCGCTTTGCTGCGAGAGACTTACCTTGCTGCAGATGAGCGCCTGCGCAATGACTTCCAGCGCAGCCTACCGTTTCAAGACGCGCTGTTCGATAGATGGGAGCGTGCAAATAGGCTTGGGTTTTCGGAAGGCGCGAGCATTTATAACAGCGCGTCGATTTTTGGTGATGTCTCAGTAGGTGCGGCCACTTGGATTGGTCCGAATACGCTTCTGGATGGGACTGGTGGCGGGATTAGCATTGGTGCCTATTGTTCCATATCGAGCGGCGTGCATATTTATACCCATGACACTGTCTTGTGGGCGCTATCGGGCGGCACTCTGCATCACAAGCGTGCGCCAGTGAGCATCGGCGACTGCACTTATATAGGTAGTCAGAGTGTGATCGCAGCCGGCGTATCAATCGGGTCTCGTAGCGTCGTAGCCGCAAACAGTTTCGTCAACGCCGACGTTCCGGAGGCGACGATTGTTGGTGGTACGCCGGCGCGCGAAATTGGCATGGTCTTGGGCGAAGGCGCTCAAGTTCGCATGGTTTTCCATTCAAAGGCATAGACTCGCGTGTTTATCTTTTCTCGCCATTGAAAGATCGGTTCATCAAATGAGCTTAACTCACATAGAATTTACCGTAGACCGCTATGCTGAATTGCTTTCGGCAGCAGCAGAGCGCTATCGTTTTCTTCGTTTTACCGACAATGCGTCACAAGGCGATGTTGCACTTTGGCGGCATGATATCGACATCTCACCGCAGCGCGCTTTGGCACTTGCCAAAGTTGAGGCTGCGAGTGGCGTCATCGCTACCTATTTCGTTCAGGTTTCATCTCGTTATTACAGCGTTCTCGAACCAGAAATTGCCTCCGTACTGCGGGAGATTGTCGCCCTCGGCCATGACATAGGCTTACATTTTGATGCACATGTTTGCTCGCACCAAGTTGCTGGGGACTACGATCGGCGCATCGCCTTTGAAGCCCACATACTCGAAGAAGTTGCTGAGACCCGCGTAGCTTCTTTCACGCTCCATAACTCGACAACGTTAGTTGGTGTTTCGTTGAACGAACCGTATCGTGCTGGGCTCATAAACGGAACCTGCTCCGATTTACGAAACTCCTACTCTTATTGCTCTGACAGCAACGGCCTTTGGCGCTTCCGGACTTTGGCGGAGATGATCGCCGATCCGTCGGTGACTCGCCTGTACGCTCTTACACACCCTGAGTGGTGGCAGTCTGAACCTATGCCTCCGCGACAACGCCTACAGCGCTGCATCGATGGGAGAAAAAATTGGTTAGAAAATTATTATGATGAGTTATTAGCCGCGAACGATCGCCCTAACATCGGGCGCAAAGGGGAGGTGTGATGTCGGATGCTAAAGTTGAAATGGCTGCCATGCTCGATGCTTTTCGAAGCGAAGTGCCTAGCCATTATTCCGTTTGTTCATTGCAATCGCCCAAAAATAACTGCGTGACATTTATCAGGAGCGAGAAATATATCGATCATCTCCACGCGCTGGTAAATCGAGGTGTTTCAAACGTGACGGTCATTGCCCCACCTAGTTTGGCACTACCTGCTGTTGAAGGCTTATCGTACTACCGGTCTGAGCATGTAGATTTGCTTTTTACGCTATTTAATAACGAGGCTCGTAGAGGCTATGATCCCAGAGCATTTGATCGTATTAGCTCTTCAGTGATCTTAGATCAGGGGGCCGTTATAGGTGCCGAAGGGGCCAGTATCGCGAAATATAAAGACGAACGTGTGCTATTTCGCCATTATGGTCGTGTGGTGCTAGAGGAGAACGTTTACATCGGCGCCAATGCCGTCATCCAGCGTGGAAGAATAGACGACACTGTCATCGGCAAGGGTACGATGATCAGCTCTTTGTGCGTTGTTGGAGCTAATACGATCATTGGGCAGAACTGCACGTTAACGATCCAATCTGGCGTCTCCGGCTCTGCTCGTATTGGAGACCGAGTTTGGCTTGGGATAGGGGCCAAGGTACGTGATTACGTCAGTATTTGTGATGATGCATTTGTGGGCATGGGTTCTATTGTTACCAAGGATATTACTGAACCCGGCATATACGCAGGGAATCCTTGCCGCTTTTTGCGGCCGCTGGAAAAGTAATAACAGCAGATGATACGAGCGCTTTACGTCGACATTGATCTTATCCATCTCAACCCAACGGCTACCTATTTTCCACAGTTAATTGAAACAGCCATTCCGAATGTATCTTTCTACGGTCCAGGATTCAGTTCGTCCGATGTGTTGGCAAAAGGGCTAGAGAACTGGATCCGCGAAACGGGACCTTTTGAAATGATCATTATTGGCCCAAACTCGCCAATTTTGGTCGATGATCTGAATGATGATGTCATTGATAGCACCCTAGCGTATATGCACAGTTATACCCATCATCAACTTACCGACTCGCAAGTCGTTACGTTTTTTAAGGATCTGTTTGCGGTTTTGCCCAATGTCGACATAGAGCACCGTCTTGTCACTACGTTGAACTTTGATTATTACGGGGCGACGGATACGCAAGTTAAACGGCTACAGGATTTAAATTTAATTTTGATCGGGCCCAATGAGCAATTTGTGCTGCCCCTCGCTGAGCTTCCAGCATTTGTCACACAAGAAAAACATTACCAGCGAAAGAGAGCTCGTTTGTCGGACTGTTGGTTTGATTTTCTCCACGCCAACCCCGAGCGCGTTATTACGGCGCTCCACTATGTCGTGCCTTCAGAGTTCTCCTATGCGCCAATTGTCTCAAGGCCGCCTGTAGTAGCTATACCCGGGGTTGAATATCATTTACGAAAAGAAGCAAATATCGCGCTGAAGCGATCTGGTGTTCGTCGGGCATCCAAAATGTATTTCCATCTGTTTCGAGTGATGAACCGGCTTGGTATCCCCGTGTATGGCACTCAGTTGGGATTGCATTTGTATAACCAACTCTACCAACGCACCTTGAAGACGTCGCGTTATGCCTATACAGCCCGTACTGGTTTTGGTTTGCCTGTTCGCAAATTTTTTGAGATTCCTGCTGCCGGTGCGCTGATGTTGTGTAGCCCTTGTACGGGTTATCTAGAACTTGGATTTGTGGACGGCGTTCATTATCATTCCGTTGAGCCGAATGCTCTGCCTGAGTTTTTGCAAAAACTTAACAGATCAGGGGCAGGGCATGACATTGCGGTGGCTGGGCGTCAAATTACTGCTCGTAATCACTCCCTTCAAGCCCGCGCTCAGCAGATCGCGCTGTGCCTAGATGCCTTGAAAAGGCGCACGTATCGCGGGGCGTGGTGGCGCCATGGCGAATTTTTGATTGAAGAACGGTAGTGTGTGGGTTAATCGTTGCATGGAATCCGTCAGGCTTGGAAAGTAGATTGCTTGCCCAAGCGCTCGGAGACCTGGGTCATCGTGGACCGGATGCTCAGGCGATTATGTGGCGTGAGAACCACCGTCTTCAGTTAGGACACGCCCGACTAAAAGTCATCGACACCTCCGATGGTGCAAACCAGCCATTTGTGTCCCCTTGCGAGCGCTGGGCAATAGTATTCAATGGTGAGATTTATAACTATCGCTCCTTGAGGGCTGAGATCGGTGAGCGCTGGCAATGGCGCACCCGAGGCGATACGGAAGTGCTGATGGCCGCCTGGTCTCTATGGGGCGCCGCTTGCCTTGACAAGTTAGTTGGTATGTTCGCCTTTGCGATACACGATGCGCAAAGTCAACAATTGACGCTTGTACGAGATCGTTTTGGAATTAAGCCCCTGTATCGCGTAATTGCGGGCGAAGCTGTATTTTTTGCAAGTGAAATTCCGCCGCTCCTACGTTTCCTTCCTAAAATTGGGGCTGACAACTCGACCATTTTGACTTACTTGCAGGATGGACGCTATGACCACGGCGTGCACACGTTTTTTTCTGGCGTTGAATCGGTCGCGCCAGCCAGTCTGGAAATAGTGAATTTAAAAACAGGTGCGATAACAAAACGGCAATGGTATCGCCTCGCCGAGCACATGCCGGATTTGTCCAGCGCTTCTGAAGGCGAACTATTAGAGAGGTGTGAAGAATTAATCGAACAAGCGGTGCGATCACACTTGGTTTCCGATGTCCCTGTCGGACTCAACGTGTCTGGCGGTGCTGATTCGTCAATGTTGGTTCGAACCACTCTAGCTGAGCTCGGACATGCCCATTTGTTTACCCAAGACTACGCGGGTTACAGTGAGCTTCCATGGGTGAATGAGATATCCGATGGGGCAACGCTGCATGTTGCGCAACTTGATTTGCAAAGGATAAACGGCTACTTGCCACAAACCGTGCGATCGCAGGCTGAGCCTTTTGGCGGAACGTTTGTTTGTGGCTATAACGCTCTTTACGAGTTGGCTCGCCAAGAGGACATCACCGTACTCTTAGATGGCAACGGAGTGGATGAGGTTTTTTTAGGATACAAGCGCTATCATCAGATGTATGTTGCGAATGCATCATTGTCAGCTGAACAAGAGCGCCTAGCCAGCGAGTTTGAGACAATCTGGGGGGAGCGCCCCAAAGTAGTACGTCCAGGTGCTTCAATTGACGGCACAGATGGCCTGCGTGCCGGCGCCTTGACTTCCCAATTACTCTCTTGCGCGCCGCACGTTGAAGTCTCGCAAGTCGAGTTTTCTAGCCCAGTACGACAGGCGGCAGCCGACGATTTGCTACGTGCCAAGATCCCGCGTGGCCTGCGGTTTAACGACAGAGTGTCAATGGCACACTCGCGCGAGTTACGGGTTCCATTTCTGGATCATCGTCTGGTTGAGTTTGGCTTTGGTATCCCAGAAAAGTTTTTGTTTGGTGCACAAGGAAGCAAACTCCTGTTTCGCAAATTGCTCGCGAAACGCGCACCGGATTCGATCGCCTTTGCGGCAAAGCGCTCAGTGCAGTCGCCGCAGCGTGAGTGGTTGGCAACCGGCTGGCGCGAACTCGTGGAGCGGACGCTTGCATCAGACAGCTTTTGCTCCCGGGGTTGGATAGACCCAGATCGAGCGCGGCGTGAATATGACGCTTACCTCCGAGGTAACCAGGAAAACTCCTTTTTTATATGGCAGTGGCTTAACCTCGAGCTGTGGGCACGTAGCTTTCTCGACGGAGGTGAGTCGATTTGAAAGCGCTCGTCTTGACCAGTAGCAGCCCAAGACATCTTTTTTTTGTCCAGCAGGCGGCAAGATATTTTGAGGTTGCTGCCGTTCTATGCGAAGAGAAGCGAAATTATTACGTTAAGCAGCGAGAAGAATCAGAGGTCGTCCGAGCTCACTTCGAAAAAAATGCTGCAGCTGAGAGGGAGTGTTTTTACGATTTATCTCCGGATTGGCAGGTGGGGATGAGGAAGGTGGCGGATATCAACTCGCCTGAAGTGATGCAGTGGGCATCGAAGTGCGAGGTGGACGTGGTGTGTCTGTTTGGGACTTCAATTTTGCAGGCGCCTTGGTTGGCTAGTTTTCCCGGTAGGATTGTTAATTTGCATCTTGGTCTATCACCCTGGTATCGAGGGTCGGCGACCCTGTTTTGGCCGTTTGCAGACGCTGCAGTTGAGTTCTTGGGAACAACTATTCATTTGGCTATAGAAAAAGTCGATGCGGGTGCGATACTTCATCGGATTCGGCCTACCTTGCGCCCCGCAGAAAATTATTATCAGTTAACTCATCGGCTAATTCGCGAATCGATTGAGGCATTTCCCGAAGTGGTAATGCGCTATCTCGACGGGACTTTATTGCCCCGAGCTCAGGAGAGCGTTGCCGGTCGAATTTGCCGAAAAGCGGATTTCAACGAGTTAGCGCTGGAGCGAGCATTGTCATATGTCGGCGATGGGTTTACTCCCAAAGAAATTCAACGCGCTGAAAGGGCGGCTCAATGCCTTTGCTTGCCGTAAATCACCATTACTTTCGGTCATCCAGTACCGGCAGAGGGATTTATCCCACAACGCCTAAGGCCCTCGCGGGCGAGGTCGAACAATTGCGTCGGCGTTGGCGTTTGGGAGACCAGGCAGATATCATGCAGCATTGTCATGGTGGCGGCACGGTGGACCCGGTGTGCATTCTGACATTTGACGATGGCCTTAAAGAGCAGATGAGAGCCCTTGCGCTGTTGGATAGTTTGGGCGTCACAGCAATGTATTTTGTGCCGACGGCACCGTTGTTGCATCGGATGGTGCTGGATGTGCACAAGCTGCATATGATTCGTTCCCGTCTCAGTGATATGGAGCTGGCGGCAGATTTACAGCAACGGTTCAATTTTGAGAGCTACGAATTTGACGACCAGTTGCTTGCTGTTCAGTATCGCTACGATGAGCCCGTAAGTCGCAAGGTGAAATACTTCCTGAATTTCGTGCTCGATCCGTCCTCTCGAGCAAAGTGGACCAGCCTCCGCTTTGTGGAAATATTCGGTAGCGAGCGAGCGGCGTCTGAGGCACTCTACTTGAGCGCTGACGACCTGAAAGTGCTAGCGCGCGGGCATTCTCTAGGGACACATGCCCATGCTCACGTGCCTCTCGCAGGTTTAACAGTCGGGCAAATGCAAGGTGAAATTGAGCAGTCGCTGGATTTACTTGAACGTCTATCCGGTCAGCGGCCGCTCGGCATATCCTATCCGTTTGGCGGTAAGTCAGCGGTTAGTGAGTCGGTCTTTGCAATGGCGCAGTCCTGCGGGCTGAAGTATGGATTCACCATGGAGCGCGGTGTTAACTTTGATGGCGGTGGTTCCCCGATGTCATTGAATCGAATTGATGTAAATGACGTCCATGAATGGGTCGACAAGGTTCTGGTTGGGTAAAATCCTATGAAAACAGCATTTCTGTCTGCACTTGGTGCGATGGGTCGTCGGCACCTCAAAGGTTTGGTACGAGCCGGTTTTGCGGTCACCGCGTTTGACATCAATGATGGACTAGAAGAGACTGTCAAAAAAGAGCTACTTGCTGCCGCGCTTCCTGTAAATCGTGTTAGTTTTGCGCGCGCGATCCCTCAAAGCTACTTTGATGTTGCAGTGTTCGCAGAAACCACTCTAAATCGCCTAGAAAATTTCAAGTGTTTTTTAGATCGTTGTACGGCCGCCCGCATATTGCTTGAAAAACCAGTTGCGGCAGATCCCGCTGAGGTTCGCGACTTCTGGACAACTGCGCAGCGTCATGGAGTAGCAGGAATCACCCAAGTTAATTTTGTGCGTAGGCATTGGCCTCATTTGAACAGGCTTGTCGACCGCTGCGCGCGTGAAGAAAAATTTGCCGTTACGCTCAATGGTGGAGCCATCGGTCTTGGCTGTATGGGAATTCACTACCTCGACACCTTTTTGGCACTATCTGGTGATGACATCCCAGACGTCGCATGGTCTGAGTTGTCAAAAACATCGGTGGAAAGTGGTCGTGGCGCGCGCTTCACTGATTTTGGAGGTGACTTCGTGCTTACGGGTCGCAAATCACGCTTGATGGCAAGTTTGGAAGCGGCCAGCAGCTCAAATGTTCTGATGACCGTACGCGGTGCCCATTTTTTAGCGTACGTCGATTACACGGATATGCGTTGGAAGATCAGTTCCCGCAAGGCAAATTGCCAGTTACCCAACTATCGCTACGGGGCTGATTACGGGTTGGAAGAAGAGGGGCTCATTAGTGTTCCGGCTATGGACGCTCTTACGCATGACTGGGCGTTGAGCTTGATCGAAATGCCTAGCTTAGAGCAGGCCCTAAAAACGCACGAGCTTCTAGATAGCATCTTGCAGGTCGGTGGCGCGAGACCACCATACCACTTCACATAAAGGCTGCAAGTATGGCGATTCGTTGTCTCGTGATTGGTGTGGGCAAGATGGGCTCAGCACATCTTCAGGCGCTTGCTGCACTCGCGCCCGACTCTCTCACGGGTTGGGCACCAGGCTCGCGGCAACGCGTGGTTGAGCGTGACATGGGAGGTGCAGTGGTTCGGCGTGACGAGTTGTCGGTGACTCTAGCTGCAGTGTGCCCCACGCATGTCATTCTTGCGTCCCCAGTTGAGACCCTCACGCCGATTGCTATTCAGGTCATGAACGCTGGCGTCAAGCATCTCCTGATTGAAAAGCCTGCTGCGATGGACCAACGCGAATGCCGAATGCTGATGGCTTGTGCCGCAGAATCGGGTGCTCAAATATATGTAGCATATAACCGGCGGTTTTACGCGTCTGTGCGCGCGGCGCTAGCTCACATGCAGTCTGCAGGCGAGAACATTGAAAGTATCCTTTTCGAGTTTAATGAGGTTATGTCGACGCAGGGACCGGACGCTGCGCCAGAGGTCAAAGCTAGCTGGCTTTTGGCCAACAGCATGCACGTCATCGACACTGCCTTTCACCCAGTGGGCCTCCCCGATCTTCTGCGTAGCCGTTTTCAGCGGTCTGGCGGGTTACCGTGGCATCCGACTGGAAGTGTATTCGTTGGTTCTGGCTATACAACTCTTGGCGTGCCCTTTGCCTTTCATGCCAACTGGGATGCGCCCGGACGTTGGGGTTTTGAATGGATGACTAAATCCACTCGCTACGTATTCAGACCGATGGAGAAATTATCCATCATGAGCCGAGGTCGGTTTGATCTAGAGCAGATGACATTGGTTGATGGATTAGACATCCAATTTAAACCGGGTGTGTACTTACAGAACAAGGCGTTTTTGGCGGGCGATCGTTCAGCGGGTTTGGTTACTTTGCCCGAGGCTGCGGCACTCGTACCCCTCGCCCAAAAAATCGCCGGCTATTCGGAGGTTTAAAACTGCGATGAGAGCAACAACGCCAAGTTTTTCGCAAGTTGTTCAAATATTTGACGTCGTCGTATGCGCATTCTAGGTATAGTACCCGCCCGAGGCGGTTCCAAGGGAATCCCCCGCAAGAACTTGGCTGACGTGTGCGGCCAGCCATTAATCGCTTATTCCATCGAAACCGGTCGACAACTGCTCACCAGCGGAACGCTGGCGAGGTGTATTGTGTCGACGGATGATCATGAAATAGCAGCCTGCGCGATGGCGTTGGGGGCAGATGTGCCCTTCATGCGGCCAAGTGCTGCTGCGACCGATACGGCTAAGGCACTCGCCTATGTACTGCATGCACTTGACGCACTGGAGCCACAGGATGGCGGCTATGATGCGGTTATGCTGCTACAGCCCACTAGTCCCATGCGTAATACGGAGGCTATTGCTGCTGCCGTTGGACGCTTTGAGACCAGCAAATCTGATTCGCTAATTTCTTGCTACCGGGAGGAGTACATTAATGATCTGGTCATGTACGACCCGCATGCTGATGGCACACTAATCCCGCGCAATCCTTTACACAACAAAGGGGTGCGGAGGCAAGAGCATGGTCCAGCTATGGTTCGTAACGGTGCGCTCTACGTGACTCGTACATCCTACATTAAGGAGACCGGTTCAATGGTCTGCGATCGGCCGATACTGCTCGAAATGAGTAAGTTGGAATCAGTTGATGTCGATGCGCCGGAAGACCTTATCTTTTTGCGGGCGCTAATGTGCAAATAGGTCTGCTCGAGCCGGACCGATTCGATCCATTCGCCATTGCGCAACTGCAGATCATCGGAAACGTAGTTCCGTATGACGGCGGCGACATTCACGCATTTCTCCGGCCACTTCAGGTACTTTTTGTACGCCTTGCCCACCAGATCGACGCCGCCCTCTTGGCGAAGGCGCCGGCGTTGCGCTACCTTTGCAGCCCCACAACGGGCCACACCCACCTCGATGAAAGAGCGCTCGCAGTCCGTGGCATTAAGGTTGTCAGTCTGAGGGGAGAGCAGGTTTTTTTGGAAACGATTCGGGCAACGCCAGAACACACTTTAGGTCTGGTGCTGGCACTACTGCGCCAGTATCGCGGAGCCTTTTTGCATGTGCAAAACGGTGGCTGGAACCGCGACCTATTTCGGGGCGAAGAACTTTTCGGACAGCGAGTTGGTATTGTAGGGCTCGGTCGGGTGGGTTTCAGAGTAGCTAGTTATTGCGCGGCATTTGGTGCCAGTGTTAGTTATGTAGATACGGGTGAGGTGCTTGCTAGCGAGGGTTGGCAGCGGCTGGGTAGCGTGCAAGAGTTGATCAGCACAAATCGCATCATTATTTTGTGTGCCTCCTACGTCAATGGGCAGGCACCAATACTGGAGAAACCTGAAATCGCTTTGCTGCGCGATCACTACTTAGTCAACACAGCACGTGGTGAACTGGTTGATGAAGAGGCATTGTTGGCTGCTATTGATGGGGGTCAACTTGCTGGCGTAGCGACAGATGTAATCCGCCATGAGATTGGTCCAAATCAGCTCGCAAGATGGAGGGCTGCTTCAATTAATCATAACGTTATCTTGACGCCGCATATCGGTGGGGCCACCTTTACTGCCATGGCAAGAACGGAAAATTTCATTGTCCAAAAACTTGCGCAAGCTTTGGAAGCCGCAGAGAGAGTTATATGAAACTGGTTGAATATGAATCTACTGGGCGCACGTTTATCGTTGCCGAGATCGCCCAGGCACATGATGGCAGCGTAGGCATATTGCACTCATTGATAGAAGCCGCCGCTGCAACGGGAGTTGATGCGGTCAAGTTTCAGGTGCATATTGCTGAGGCGGAAAGCAGTATGTTGGAGCCATTTCGTGTGCGTTTTTCTACTGTCGATGCTACGCGCTTCGATTACTGGAGGCGTATGGAACTATCAGCGGAGCAGTGGGCTGACCTGAAGCGTCGTTGCGAGGCAGCAGGTGTGGAGTTTTTAGCTACACCATTTTCAAACGCGGCGGTAGACCTGCTCGAAAGTATCGGTGTGCGCCGTTACAAGGTAGGGTCCGGTGATTTAGCTAATCCACTGTTGCTTGAGCGACTGGCCCGCACCGGCAAAGAAGTCATTTTGTCAACGGGGTTGGGAGAGCTTGAAGAAATCGACGCTGCTGTAGCAATGATGCGTGAACGGCATATACCCGTGGCCGTATTACAGTGCACAACTAAATATCCGACCGAGGCTGAAGATATCGGTTTATCTTGGCTTCTCCGCTTGCAAAAGCGCTATGGATGCCCCGTTGGCTTCTCGGACCATTCTGGAGTGATTTATCCCGCCTTAGGGGCCGTTGCTCTTGGTGCGGTGGTGGTAGAAGCTCATATAACATTTGATAAGCGGATGTTCGGCCCCGATGCAAAAGCCTCGTTGACTGTAGACGAGTTCGCTCAATTAGTGCGTGGCGCGCGCTTTCTGGAGCAGGCACGTGGCGACGGTCCCAGCAAGGCGTTAGATGAGGGCAAACACGCGCTTAGGCGTATGTTTGGCAAGGCACTTGCCGTGAATCGTGATATGCAAGCTGGTGAGTCCGTTCGCTTTGAAGACCTAGAAAGCAAGAAACCTGCTGATGGAGGAATATCGGTCGCTAAAATGACGGAAGTAATTGGTCGCAGGCTTGGCCAGGATAAAAAGCGTTGGGATTTTTTGTCGCCAGGTGACTTGACCTAAGTAGGCGTGTATTGATGACTTCCAAAGAAGATCTAATAAGACTGAGATAGGAATGAAAAAAATTTGCGTAGTGGTGGCTAGTAGAGCCAATTACGGTCGAGTCAAATACTTGATGAAAGCCATTCAGGCGCATCCAGACTTAGAACTGCAGCTTGTTGTTGGCGCTTCGACATTGCTTGAGCGCTTCGGGAAAGCCATCAATATCATCAAGAAAGATGGCTTCACGCCAGTGCGGTCTATTCATTACGTTATTGAGGGCGAAACTCTTGTGACACAAGCCAAATCCACTGGGCTTGGGATTGTGGAACTCTCTACCGCTTTCGACGACCTCGCTCCGGACATGGTCGTAACTGTGGCTGACCGGTTTGAGACCATGGCAACAGCAATCGCTGCGACCTATCTTAATATTCCGCTGGTTCACCTGCAGGGGGGCGAAGTCAGTGGAAATATAGACGACCGCGTTCGCCACGCGATAACAAAACTTGCCGACATTCACTTCGTCGCTTCAGACGACTCTTTGAAGCGAGTGATAGAGATGGGCGAGGATCCCGATTGCGTATTCAATCATGGTTGCCCCGCAATGGATGTGTTGGTGAATGAAGACTTGGCGATCAATAATGATCTGATGAAGCAGTATCTTGGAGTGGGGAAGCCGTTAGATTGGTCTAAGCCTTATGTGCTGATGGTTCAGCATCCGGTCACGACAAGTTATGGGCACGGATTTGAGCAGGTAAGCGAGACATTAGACGCTTTAAAGGGCATTGAGAACATGCAGAAGGTCATTATGTGGCCTAACGTGGACGCCGGCAGTGATGATGTTTCAAAAGGCATTCGGCATTTTCGAGAATTAAATATGCAGGAGCCGATTTATTATTATAAGAATTTTTCACCTGAAGACTACGCACGCGTCATCAACAACGCCGTCTGCTGCGTCGGAAATTCATCCTCTTTTATTCGGGAAGGGTCGTTCTTGGGCGTACCGGTAGTGATTGTCGGTGATCGCCAGCAGGGGAGAGAGCATGGCAGTAACGCGGTGTTCGCATCCTACGACGCTAAAGACATCTCGGCGAAGTTGCGCCGGCAAATTGCGCATGGGCGGTATATACCGGACCATCGTTATGGTGAGGGTGATGCGGGCATTCGTATTGCGCAAACATTAGCGACCTCCAGGTTTAGATAGGGGCTATGAGAAACCGTCTTCATTCAGTTTTCGCGCTAGCGTTTTCATCGCTATGACGATAGCGTTTATTGGAAATCAGGGAGGCAAGGGTGTCCTCGACTTTTACGCAAGCATGGTTGGCGGTCTCCGCGAGGGGTACGCTGAGGTGCAGTGCGTTTTTGTGCCGTGGCTTGACTCTGAGCGTAACGGTTTGATCGCCCAAGGTTGGCCTGAGTCGGATGTATTTAGCTTTGAAAACTGGGTGCAGCGTCGTGCATGGGGCGGCGATGAGATTAATCGCTTGTGCGTTGAGTATGTCGAAGTTAACTGGTCCGCGGTGATTGCAAGTGAACGGGCTTTTACAGATTACTCCTTCTTACTAGGCGGCGCTGGGCAAAGGCAAGAGTCTGCCGCGTATGTGACAGAACTCCTAGTGAGCATCGTCACATTTCTTGAGCATGTTTTCATTGAACGTAAAATACGGGCGGTCGTGTGTCAGACTGCAGATACACTTTTCTCGCATGTCGTATTCAAGGTGGCCAAACACCTAGGCATCAAGGTGTTTGCTATCACGCCTGCATGGCTTCTTGAGAAAGGCTTACAGGGCGGATACTTTTCCAATAACGAATTCATGGAGTCCGAAAGGATGCTTCAAGAATATCGTTTGATGTGCGACAGAGCTTTGTCTTCAGCAGAGATTTTGCGCGTCAATGCTTTTGTTGATGCAGTGAGAGCATTTCAAAACAAGACGCCTTTCTCAGAAAAAAACCGCGAGCGCAAGGCGGGATTTACTGCACTATCTCCGAATGTTTGGCGCTTGGCTCAGTATTTGAAAATGAACTCACGACGTAATACCAATGTCGAGTACATGAAGATTTCACCAGTTCGCAAAGCGAAGGCTAATTTGCTTCGTCTTTGGAGAAAGTTTTCGGGCCGCAATATGTTCGGACCTCCTGATGGTGGAGACATCCCTACCAAAAGTGTTTTTTACGCCTTTCAGTATCAGCCTGAGCAGTCCACTTTAAGTCAGGGCATTTTTTACGCCAATCAAATTGCACTTGTAGAAAATATCTCAAAATCGCTTCCTCTAGGCTACACGCTAATTGTGAAAGAACATCCTTGGGGTAGAGGCGCACGACCAGTTTGGCAATACCGACATTTGGCTGAGCTGTATAACGTTCATTTTTGTGATGCGCCTGCAAAAGAGATCATTAGCCGAGTTGACGCCGTGATTGCCATCAGCGGGACCGTCGGTTTTGAGGCACTTGTACTTGACAAGCCGACGATCATATTGGGGCGTACGTTCTTTACTCACTGTGATCTTTTCTACAAGGCGAACTCTGTGCAGGAGTTGCCGCGCCTGATGCGAGAGATCCTAGTGGACCACGTATTTGACAGCGCGCCAGAGCGGGAGGTTCGTCTGAAGCGCTTTCTCTTGTCTTATCTGAATTCCTTGATACCTTACTTCCCAACGCCTGAAAATGGCCGATATTATGGGCGTGTCCTGGCAGATTGCCTAGGCGTCGCGGGCAAGCAATAAAAAATTAGCAGGGGGACAAATAGATGAAAGCAGTTATTCTCGCTGGTGGATTGGGTACACGGCTTAGCGAAGAAACAGTACTGAAGCCGAAGCCGATGGTGGAAATCGGCGGTATGCCCATTCTTTGGCACATTATGAAGACCTATTCGAGCTACGGAGTTAACGATTTTGTTATCTGCCTTGGCTACAAGGGCTATCTAATCAAAGAGTATTTTGCCAATTACTTTTTGCACATGTCAGACGTTACTTTCGATATCGCTAACAACAAAATGGAAGTCCATCAGGCCAGCGCTGAGCCGTGGAAGGTCACTCTGGTTGATACCGGTCAAGACACCATGACCGGTGGACGTCTCAAACAGGTAGCCGCCTATGTCGCTGAGGAAGATTTTTGTTTTACCTATGGCGACGGCGTGGCAGACGTGGATGTAGGGAAGTTGATTGAGTTTCACAAAACTCAGGGAACGCTTGCAACGGTTACTGCAGTGCAACCGCCTGGGCGGTTTGGCGCACTAGATATTGCTAATGGAAAAATTACCGAATTTCAGGAAAAGCCGCAGGGCGACGGTGCGTCGATCAATGGCGGCTATTTTGTACTTTCGCCCAAAGTGATTGATTACATTGCAGATAGCACCACAACCTGGGAGCGCGAACCGCTAGAGCGGCTTGCCAAGGAAGGCCAGTTATCGGCTTATTTGCATAAAGGTTTTTGGCAACCTATGGACACTTTGCGCGACAAGGTTCAACTTGAAGGTTTATGGAGCGCTGGAAAAGCACCTTGGAAAGTATGGAAATGAGGCTTGCATACTCTCTTCCAATTTCGACTGAACAGGGGAGGTTTACTTACTCATGAACTCTCGCATCTTTTACACCAAGCCGTCGATTACTGAGAAGGAGGTCGCGTATGCGACCGATGCGGCACGTAATGGCTGGGGAGACCACTGTTACGAATACATATACCGCTTTGAAGAGGCTTTTTGTCGGCATCTCGGTGTCAAGTACGCCATTGCAACCTCAAGCGCAACTGGCGCCTTACATATGGGGCTGGCGGCTTTGGGTATTGGCCGCGAAGACGAGGTCATTATGGCAGATACCAACTGGATTGCCAGCGCTGCTCCGATTGTGCACCTCGGGGCGTCCCCCGTGTTTATCGATATTCTCTCTGACTCTTGGTGTATCGATCCTGCCCTGATAGAGGCAGCGATCACCCCCCGCACCAAAGCAATCTTAGCTGTTCACCTATACGGCAACTTGTGCAAGATGGACCAACTCATGGCGATTGGTCGAAAGTATGGAATCCCTGTGATTGAAGATGCCGCGGAGGCTTTGGGTTCGGTGTATCACGGGAAATGTGCTGGCTCCATGGCCACGTTTGGTGCCTTTTCCTTTCATGGTACTAAGACCATAACGACAGGCGAGGGTGGAATATTCGTGACGAACGACGCGGATCTTTATCAGCGCGTTCTGACTCTTAGCAATCATGGGCGTGCGCGGGGAAGTAGCAAGCAGTTTTGGGCTGAAATGATTGGGTTTAAGTACAAGATGTCCAATATTCAGGCCGCCATAGGCTGTGCCCAGGTTGAGCGTATCGATGAGTTAACACGTCGCAAACGGGAAATATTCGCGTATTACAAGGACCGACTGTCAAGCCTTCCCGGCTTATCAATGAACCCAGAGCCGGAAAATACGATCAATGGAGCTTGGATGCCAACGGTAGTTTGCAGTCCAGAGACTGGCATTACCCGCGAGCGGCTCCAAGCTGCCTTCGCAGCAGAGGAAATTGATGCTCGCGTGTTTTTTTGGCCGTTGAGTTCACTACCGTTCTTCCAGCCTGTGTCAACTAATACCTGTGCGTATGATATTCCGGGGCGAGCCATTAATTTGCCTTCGTTCCACGACATCTCCGATAACGACCTAGACCGCGTTGTTAAGGTTTTATCGTCGCTTTGGCATAAGGGTTGACAGAGGGGGTATGAGACTCATTCTTTTGGCAGACGGTGATGTGGGTCTTGGAATTACCCAATACCTACTCGAACGCTATCCCGATGACCTTTTGCTCGTCGTGACAATTGAAAAAAACGAAATCTATCGCGTTGCTGAGTCGAACGGCGTTGCGGTGACCGTATTTGATTCGTCCGCGCAGGTTCTCGCAAGCTTGCCGGATGGGGTTGATTTGGGTGTTCTGGCTTGGTGGCCTAAAATCGTGAGGAGCCCTTTACTCGACGTACCTCGGCATGGCTTTGTTAACACTCACCCTAGTCTGTTGCCCTACAACCGAGGCAAACACTACAACTTCTGGGCGCTGGTGGAGCAAGCTCCCTTTGGCGTCACGCTCCACTGTGTCGATGCTGGGGTAGATACGGGTAACATTATTGCGCAACAACGTATCGATTATGATTGGTGCGACAATGGAGGCTCACTTTACTTCAAGGCTCAGGCTGAGATGCTCGAGCTGTTTTGTCGGACTTACCCAATACTCCGTACTGGGCGGTTTGGTTCTAAGCCACAGGACCTTGAGTCCGGATCATTCCATCATTCGTCCGAGATTGAAATGGCTAGTCACATTGATCTTGATCGCACATACAAGGCACGTGAGTTGATTAATTTGCTGCGCGCCAGAACGTTCGAAGGTCGCCCGGGGTGTTGGTTCGAAGATAGCGGTGTCCGGCACGAAATCTACATAAAAGTTAGGAAAATCTAATGAACGCTTACGAGCAATTCAAGTCTGAATGCGCGTCCGAAATCGAGGCTATGGGGCAGAACAGCGCACTGCAAAAGCTCGGAGTAGACTGGATCAAATCGGTTAACGCATTCAAATACTCATATCACTTCGAGTGGCAGGGACGGCCAATCATCCAGTACCCGCAAGATATGGTCGCGATGCAGGAGCTCATCTGGTCCGCCCGGCCAGACCTTATCATTGAAACCGGTATAGCCCATGGAGGTTCACTCATATTTAGCGCATCTATGCTTGCATTGATGGATATGGTTGATGCCATCGAGGCTGGCATTACTCTTGACCCCACCGCGTCTAAGCGCAAGGTACTGGGTATCGACATCGATATACGTGCCCACAACCGATCCGCGATTGAGGCGCACCCGATGTCTTCGCGTATACAGATGATCCAAGGTTCTAGTGTTGCCCCAGATGTTGTAGCTCAGGTTCGAGATATCGCCAGTCGTCATAAGCGCGTACTTGTGTTTCTCGACTCCAATCATACCCATGACCATGTTCTGGCTGAGCTTGAGGCCTACGGTCCCCTCACTAGCGTGGGTAGCTATTGCGTGGCTTTTGATACGATTGCTGAATACATGCCCAAAGAAATGGCTCCGGATCGTCCCTGGGCGCCGGGGAACAACCCCAGAACCGCCGTGTGGGAATTCCTCAAAACTCACTCCGAGTTTGAAATTGATAAAAGTATCCAGCATAAGTTGCTGATCACCGTGGCGCCGGACGGGTATCTGAAAAGGGTTGCTTGATGTCCTGCCATTGGCGTTACTTCAATATTCGAGTGCCACAACAAAATAGCTGATGCCATGAACACGAAACCTTTGGTAACGGTCGGCATGCCGATTAGAAATGGCGGTGAATTACTCACCGCCGCACTTGATTCTATACTGGGGCAATCGTACGCAAATCTTCAGGTGATCGTGTCAGATAACTGCTCTAACGATCAGACTGCCGCAACGATTGAGTCTTACCGTGCGCGTGATCCGCGCGTGGTGTATGTTCGCCAAACGGCACCCCTGAAAGCGATTGAGAACTTCAGGTTTGTTCTCGATCAGGCTCAGGGAGAGTTTTTCATGTGGGCCGCGCACGACGATGTGCACAGCGCCGATTACATTGAAAAACTGGTAGATGGCCTACTCGCCGCACCCGCGGCGTTATTAGCTTTTGGCGACCTTTTCGTTACTGGCGCGCCTGATGGAAGTGCGGTCCCGAAAGCCTACAATTTCTCGACTGAAGGTCTTGCCTGTGCTGCCCGTATGCGCAAGGCCGCCTTCACACAGTGTTTTCACATCTATGGTGTTTGGCGAACGGGCGAACTCAGGCGGATTCCTTCGCCCACCAATTCTTGGTGGCCTGATTTGCCCATCATGTTGGCCGCGGCGCGCTTGGGACCAAGCAAGTACGTCGCTGGGCCACGTTTTTTTTATTATGAGGTTCCGAAGACCAACCTTCAGCGTGTCCAGAACCAAGACTACAGGGCGAGGTTTAACTTGTTTGGCGGCGTATTGGGTCTGATTGGGTCAGCCTACTCAGTTGTGGCAGCTGTGGGTGGTAGCGCGGCTGGCTTTTGGGGAGCCTGGCTGGTGACCGAAAAGCAGTTCCGAGATTTGCCTGGCTACCTAGGGCGTCGCCTGGTACGTCTGGTGCGCTAGAGGTTCTTCTCGAGCCGCCATTGCTGGACTTGCGCACTAAACCTGAGGGTTCGCAACCTTTCTATTGGCAGCATTCGGATGAACACTGAACCTAATTCCTTGCTAGCGATTCGCACAAGTCCTTGGCACGAGCAGACAGCGTGGGTGCTATTTTTTTGTGCTTTTTTTGGAACTTGCGCTGTTGCCCTAGTGGTGCAGCTGGTGCTTCTCCCGATTTACCTGCCACTTCAACATGCCGGCCACGGCATGCTCGTAGGCGGCGATTCCGAGGGGATGCATTCCACTGCCGCGGCGCTAGCTCAGCGCATACAAACTGAAGGTTGGTCGGCCTGGGAGCTTAGACCTGCGGGGAACGCACCAACCGGTATTGCCGCTGCGATCTACCGCTACCTTACGGCTGAGCCTTATGTGCTCGTCCCGCTGAATGCGCTGGTGCACGCTACAGGTGGGCTATTTGTTTACCTGATGGCTCGTAATATTTTTCAACACAGAATGGCTGCCGTGGTGGCTGCAATTCCCTTTTTGGCTTACCTTTCGGCCGCCAGTTGGTACGCTCAAATTCACAAAGATGGCATCTTCGCCTTGGGGATGCTTTCTTGCGCATACGGATGGATGCTGGCTTTTCGCCTAGACTTTTGGCGATCTGCAGTTTTGCGTTTTGTCTCATTGCTGGGGCCTCTCGTATTGGGGCTTTTTTTAGTCTGGCTAGTGCGGCCCTACAGCATAATCTTGATGCAAATAGTGGGTTTTGTGATCATGTTGTTCGGTCTGGCATTAGTGGCTGTATGGCGGCATCAGGGCGCACTTGGAAGGTCACGTAGTTTGTTGGCAGTTTTTGTCTTTGTCGCCATTCCAGTAATGACCACGGTCGTCAAACCCTCCGATTCGCGTGTCGAAGGATGGAAAGGGGATGTTATCGCGCGTGAGTTGACCCTGCGGTACATGCCCACCACCTGCGTGCTGGAGCGCGGCACATCTGAATGGGTCGATAAGCTTTCTAGCACTGTTGCCGGAATGCGTGATTTCTTTATTTCAGGCTACCCTAACGCCAAAAGTAATATGGATCCTGAATTTGTACCAGGTACAGTTTGCAACTTGTTGGCTTATGTGCCACGCGCATTACAGGTCGGGTTTTTAGCGCCATTTCCGAGCGCGTGGTTGGCGGAGGGAAGTATTGCAGTCAGTACTTTGATGCGGCGAGTGATCAGTTTTGAAATGATCGTGACTTACCTAGCGCTGCTGTTTTTGCCTCTGATACTTTGGGACAATCGTCGTAAGCCCGAATTTTGGTTCATTATGGGTTTTTTCGTCTTAATGACGACCATTCATGTGTATCTGGTTCCGAACTTGGGTACTTTGCACCGAATGCGCTATGCGTTTCTGACCGGTGCCGTCGGCCTTGTCATTGCGGGCGGAGTTCAGCGTTTCTTGTCGCGAGGCGCAGGCTCACGCGCAGCGGTCCATTGTTGAGCAATATTAATTGATGATAGATTTTCGGGCTTTTCGAGGTTTGTTTGCAGATATTTGGGCTGTTGTTGGGACCAAGTACCAGATTTACGTGTCCTTACTGGCATTGACGGGCCTGCTTGAAGGATTAACCCTTGCAAGTGTGGTTCCGCTTCTTGCTGCTATTGGCATTGGTGAAGGCGGGAGCGGTGTTGGCGGTGTGGTGAGTCGTACGGTACTAGACCTGCTGGGTTTACTAGGCTTTGGGGTATCTGTGCAGGCG
This sequence comes from Alcaligenaceae bacterium, assembly GCA_947484295.1. GTDB lineage: Bacteria > Pseudomonadota > Gammaproteobacteria > Burkholderiales > Burkholderiaceae_B > Zwartia. Next base: position 66,555 of record CANKOW010000001.1, read on the forward strand.
ATTGCTGCGTTGATACTCGCTTCTCTTTGTTTGAGTACCGTGGTTTTTCTAGCACAGGCTTACCTAGGAGTTTCGCTGCAGACGAGTTACGTGAGCCGATGGCAGAAGCGACTGTTAGCGGGCATCTTCGCGGCGAAGTGGGGGCTGTTTCTGAAGACTAGAAACGGTGATCTGATTAACTCGGTGGTGACTGAGACGCAACGGCTGAGTGGCGCCTTTTATCAGACTAGCTTACTTCTCACTGGCTTGCTGCATAGCGCGATATACATGGTGCTTGCAGCAATGCTGTCGGGGATGACAACCTTGGCTGTCATCTTTGGCGGGGCTCTTCTATTTCTTATCACGCGTCCGTTGATCCAGCGTGCACATCATGTTGGAAAAGGAATTAGTCATGAAAATGCAGAGCTTCAAGTCAAGCTTGGTGAGTTTGTCGGAAGCGCTAAGCTGCTCAAGGCAACGGCTACCGAAAATGTTGCGTTAGATGTCTTAAATGGAATCGTAGCAAGATTACGTAAGCACACGATCACCAATTCTTTTGACGCGCAGATAGTTAAAGGCGTTTTCGACTTTGGTGCCGCTGCGATGATAGCAAGCATCTTGATGGTCAGTCGCAGTATTCTTGATATCGATGCGGCTGTGATTTTGGTTATTTTGGCGATCTTCATTCGATTGATACCTAAGTTGACGGGTTTGCAGCAAAGCCTTCAGTCTCTCACTAGCAGCTTGCCGGCCGTTGCTAATTTGAACGAGATGGCACGCACTATCGAGGCCGAAGATGAAACTGCCAAGGCTAATCCGTTACCTGAAGCCCTATCCGCAGGCCCCATCGCTTTGTCATTGCGTAACGTTGCTGTGAACTATGGCAACGAGCAGGTTCTATCGGGTTTAACCCTAACGATTCCGAAGGGTGCCTGCGTGGCATTTGTAGGGCGTTCGGGCGCTGGCAAGTCAACTCTAGTCGATGCCATACTGGGCCTAGTGCCGGTATCGGCTGGGTCGATTGAGGTGAACGGGATTGATCTCTCTGAGCTGCCGATGCATGGGCTGCGCCGACGTATTGGTTACATGGCTCAAGAAACCATGCTGTACAACACGACTATTCGTGGCAACATTCTATGGAGTCAGTCAGAGCACTCAGACGAGGCCGTCATGGCAGCGGCTGCATTGGCCTCTGCTGATAAGTTTATTTCACTATCGCCGCACGGCCTCGATACGATGGTTGGTGACCGCGGTGGCCGACTTTCGGGCGGGGAGCGGCAGCGTTTGGGTTTAGCGAGGGCCTTGCTCGGCCATCCCGGTCTATTGGTGCTCGACGAGGCGGCCAGTGCACTCGACGCAGAGACGGACGCCGCGGTCATGGGAGCACTAGAATTGCTTAAGGGTTCGCTCACTATGATCGTGATCTCGCATCGCTTGTCTTCGGTTCGTATGGCTGACTACATTTATGTCTTAGACAACGGACAAATCGTCGAGTCAGGTACCTGGACTGAGCTCGAACGTAGCAACGGACAGTTCACTCGTTTGTTGTAACCATGAAAATACTTCACATCATTACGTCTCTCGATCAAGGTGGTGCAGAAGCGGTGCTATGTCGTTTGCTGACTGCAAAGAACAAGGGTGTGGAGTATTCGGTCATTTCGCTTAAAGGCGACGGCTTTTATGGAGATATGCTTAGGGCCAATGGTCTTGTTCCGTACTGTTTTCAGTTCAAGCGAGGTTTTCAGCTAACGAGCCTTTTCGATTTTATTCGTCTGGTTCGCCTAATTGCTCGGTTATCGCCGGATGTGGTTCAAACCTGGCTGTACCATGCAGATTTATTGGGTGGCGTGGCCGCGCGATTAGCGAGATGTCGGTGCATCGTGTGGGGTATCAGAACCTCTAGCGTTGGCTCGTCATTGAATGGTTGTTTTACCCGACTAGTGGCTTGGCTTTGCGCACGTTTATCAAGCGTTGTTCCATCCGCCATTGCTACTTGTTCGATCGAAGCGGTGAAGTCCCATAAAAAAATGGGCTACGACCCAGCCAAATTCCATGTGATTCCTAACGGGTTTGATTTGGTGGCTTATAAGCCTGATAGGACGAAACGGCAGCAACTACGTCAAGAATGGGGGGTATCGACGGATGAGGTGTTAATTGGTTGCGTTGCTCGCTGGGACCCCTACAAAGATCACCCCAATTTGTTGCTGGCGCTTAAGCTGGTTGCTGGAACAGGGACACGCGTTCGCTGTGTACTAGTTGGTAGTGGTCTGACAGAGAGGAACTCAGTTTTGGCTAGGCTGCTGTCTGAGTGCGGCCTGATTGACTCGGTCATTCTTGCAGGCCCTCGTAGCGACATACCAGCAGTGATGAACGCGTTGGACTTTCACATTTTGCCTAGTGTGAGTGAAGGTTTTCCAAACGTGGTCGCAGAGGCAATGGCATGTGGAACTCGATGCGTGGTGACTGATGTTGGCGATGCTGCGATGATTGTTGGTGATACTGGTTGGGTCGTGCCAGCTAAGGAATCTGTTTTGCTGGCTCACGCCATCGGCGCTGCGTTAGGCGATTTTGGTGGCGAGAACGATGCAAAGCTTCGCCTAGAGGCTAGAAAGCGGATTGTGGATAACTTCAGTCTAGAGCGAATGACGCAAGCTTACGTTCGACTGTGGGCATCAGAAATTTTGACATGATCAAGATAAGGAGGGCTAGAACGTGCGAGCACATCTCAAAAATTTGAAGTGGCGGCTATCCAACTTGCCACACTATTTTCATCTGAGAGTGGGGGTATGATGGCCTTCGGGGGGGCTTTCAACGGCTGTAAGGTATTGTTGACCGGCCACACCGGTTTCAAAGGTAGTTGGCTGGCGCTGTGGTTGCAGCAACTCGGCGCCAAACTTGTCGGCTTGTCCTTGCCGCCCGAGACACAGCCCAACCATTGGGATTTGCTTAAGTTAGACATTGAGGCGCATCACGTTGACATTCGCGACTACGCTGCGGTTCAAAAAGTGGTTTCTAAAGTTCAGCCCGAAATCGTTTTTCACCTGGCTGCGCAGCCTTTGGTTCGTCGGTCCTATGTCGACCCACTGACCACTTGGGCGACAAATGTGCAGGGGACCGCTCATCTTCTTGAGGCTTGTCGCCATGTCGCAAGCCTTAGGGCGATCGTCGCGGTGACAACCGATAAGTGTTACGAGAATCAAGACTGGCTGTGGGGTTACCGAGAAAATGACCGCCTAGGGGGATATGACCCCTACTCGGCATCCAAGGCTGGTGCCGAACTTGTAGCGGCCAGTTATCGTCAATCCTATTTCGCGAGCGAGAACGCACCGCTTCTGGCGACTGCGCGTGCTGGTAATGTCATTGGGGGAGGCGATTGGTCAGAGGACCGTCTCATACCGGATTTAGCGCGCGCAAGCGTGCGTGGCGAATCCGTAGAAATCCGCTCTCCGTACGCTACTCGACCCTGGCAACATGTTCTTGAATCTTTATCTGGCTACTTGCTGCTTGGTCAGCGTTTGTTAGAGCGACAGACCGGTTTCGCCGAAGCGTGGAACTTCGGCCCCAACGAATCCGGCAATCAGCCGGTTTCGGTTGTTCTCTCAAAGCTCACTGAAACTTGGAGCGAGTTGCGGTGGCATATGACAGGCGCGCCCCAACCGCACGAAGCAGCGTTGCTTCAACTGGATAGTGCCAAGGCTCGCACATTACTACAATGGTTGCCGGTCTGGGATCTGGACGAAGGGCTTAGGCAAACGGCTAACTGGTACCGCGCTTACGGCGAAAAAGGTGAGGTGATTAGCTTGCAGCAGTTAGCCGAATATAAGTCGGCGGCTCGGGAAAAGAAACTGGGCTGGGCGGTCTAGTATGAAACTCCATCCAACCTCCCTCGCCGATGTATTCGTTGTACAGACCCAAGCTTTTCGCGACAGTCGCGGCGCATTTTCTCGGTTTTTCTGTGAACGCGAGTTGGCCGCAGTCGCGGCGGATCGGCACATTGAGCAGATCAATCACTCGCGTACGGCTATGGTCGGTGCTGTGAGGGGACTGCATTTTCAACGTCCACCGCATGCCGAGATGAAAATGGTGCGTTGCCTGAGGGGCCGCGTCTGGGATGTCGCCGTAGATTTGCGCAAGGGCTCTACAACTTATCTGAAATGGCATGCGCAGGAACTGTCTGCTTCGAACGCCTTGATGCTTGTGATTCCTGAAGGCTGTGCACACGGTTTTCAGGTGCTCGAGTCGGATTCTGAGTTGTTATATTTACACACTGCGAGCTATGCGCCCTCTGCCGAGGGCGGGGTGCGTTTTGATGACCCAGCGCTGAACATTTCGTGGCCCTTGCCTGTGTCCGACCTGTCTGAGCGCGATCAAGAGCATCCGCTTATCGACACAAACTTTTTGAGTATTGCCGTATGAATTGCCGTCACTGCGATAACACACTCGAGCATGTCTTTCTAAATCTCGGATTTGCCCCGCCCTCTAACGCCTATCTGAACGCCGCCGATCTTCAGGCGCCCGAGAAGTATTTTCCGCTAAAGCTTTTTGTGTGCGATCAATGCTGGCTTGTTCAGACGGAGGATTACTCCATTTCGGAAGAGCTCTTCACCAAGGACTATGCTTACTTCTCTTCTACTTCGACCACGTGGCTAGAGCACGCGAAATCCTATGTTGATACGATCACTGCACGCTTGGGCCTAGGCGCAGATAGTTTCGTTATCGAAGTGGCCTCTAACGACGGTTACCTGCTTAAGAATTTTGTTGTCAGAGGCGTACCTTGCTTAGGTATTGAGCCCACTGAAAGCACCGCAGCGGTAGCAGAAGCGACAGGCATACCGGTAGAGCGAGAGTTTTTTGGTCAAGATCTTGCCATTAAGTTGGCGCAGTCGGACAGGTGCGCTGACCTCATTATTGGTAACAATGTTTATGCCCATGTGCCCAATATCAATGACTTTACGGCTGGCATGCAAACTGCCTTGAAGCCGGGCGGCACCATTACGCTCGAATTTCCGCATCTCCTGAGCTTGATACGACTAAACCAGTTTGATACTGCGTACCATGAGCACTACTCTTACCTGTCGTTGCAGTCGGTGAAGGCTATCTTTGCTCGTGCCAAGCTAAGAGTGTGCGATGTCGAAAAACTGACTACCCACGGCGGAAGTCTTCGCATATATGGTTGTCACTCCAACGATGTAAGAGTTGATAGCCCAGCGGTTGCCCGACTCCTTGCAGAGGAAGTTGCCGCTGGCCTGCAACGCTTAGAGACTTATAAGTGCTTCCAGCAGGAAGCAGATAACGTTAAGAACAGGCTACTGTCTTTCCTCGTTGAGGCCAAATTGGCGGGCAAATCGGTTGCGGCCTATGGTGCTGCTGCAAAAGGCAACACTTTAATGAATTATGCGGGTGTCAAGCCAGATCTGCTGCCGTTCGTATGCGATGCAGCCACATCCAAGCAGGGCAAGTTCATGCCTGGTAGCCACATCCCAATTCTAGCGCCGACAGAGTTACGCAAGCATAAGCCTGATTTTGTATTAATCTTACCGTGGAATATCACCGCTGAAGTGATTACATCGAATGAGTTTGTACGCGCGTGGGGCGGAAAGTTTGTGGTTGCGGTACCGACGTTGCAGATATTTTGATTAAAGTTCTTGTTACGGGTGGAACTGGTTTCATAGGGCAGTATTGCCTGAGTCAGTTGCATGAAAAAGGTTATGAGGTTCACGCAGTTTCGTCCGCGCCTCGCGAAAGCACAGTGGCGGTGCAATGGCATCATGCTAGCCTTTTGGACGGCCCCCAGACTCGTGCTCTTATCCGTTTAATCAAGCCTTCCCACCTGCTCCACTTGGCTTGGTACACCAAACATGTTAAATATTGGAACTCTCCAGAAAATCTTAATTGGGTGCAAAGTAGCTTAGCGCTGATTCAAGAGTTCACCAAAGCAGGCGGCGAGCGCCTTGTGTGTGCTGGCAGTTGTGCCGAGTACGACTGGGGTCACGGAACTTGCGTAGAAGACCTGACACCGCTTGCACCAACAACTCCATATGGAACCTACAAGTATGCTTTAGGGCTAATGTTGAATACTTGGTGCCAGCAAACGGGCTTGTCCAGCGCGTGGGGTCGTGTTTTTTCAATTTACGGTCCTGCAGAGCATCCCCAGCGACTTGTGGCCTCGGTGATTAGGGCTCTCTTGAAAAGAGAGGTTGTCACATGCGCTAATCCTAGCCTTATTCGTGACTATTTACATGCTGAGGATGTTGCCTCTGCGTTTGTTAGGCTGTGCGAAAGTAGGCTTGAAGGTGCGGTGAATGTCGGATCGGGCACTGCGGTCACGTTGCGTGATCTCGTTGAAACGATTGCTGCGAAGCTTGATGGCCGTAGGTTAGTAAATTTTGGAGGGTCTCAAGCGACTTCGAAAAGCGAGCCGCAGTTGTTGTTGCCCGATATCACGCGACTTATTTCGACTGGCTGGAAGAAGCGGCTCGATCTCGATGGAGGACTGGACGATACCATCAACTGGTGGAAGGCTCAGGCTCTTTCATCGCCGGCGCAATAACGGCGCTCACATACTTTGGCCAAGTTCAAGCCCAACATCATTTTCAATACGCTGGGTAACGCGTGGCTCGGTATACTTACTTTGGCGGTTACTCCGTTCCAAGTGCATTTCCTTGGTGTTGAGGCCTACGGTTTTGTAGGACTCATCTCGATTCTCCAGGTGCTGCTCGGTACTCTTGATCTAGGCATTTCGGCGACGGTGACGAAAGTTGTTTCATCCGACTACAGTAATGGGCGTATGGCCAGTTCTGATGCCGTGAATACCGCCTCTAGCGTCTACTGGGTCATTGCGTTTTTCATCTCAGCGCTGTTGTGGTGGAATGCCTCGAAGTTCGCTTCCTTTTGGTTGAGTCGTACGCAGCTCGATTCATCTACAGTTGAACTCGGGGTACAAATTATTGCTGTTTACTTAGGCTTGCGCTGGCCAGTCGCGTTTTATGCCGGGGTCATTAGCGGTTTGCAGCGGATGGATATCCTCAATGCGATAAAGGCAGGTGTACACACCTTGCGTCTTGTTGGCGGGGTTATTGTTCTCTTTTTCGGGGCAGACCTCGTCCTATTTCTCGTATGGTTTGCTGCCAGCTCGGCTGTTGAATTACTGGTTTATGCGACAGTTACTTACCGGCTCTTTCCAGCTTTAAGGCGATGGCCCCTTTTTTCGTTGACCTCGTTTAGAGATATATGGAAGTATTCTGCTGCGATGAATCTCATCGCGCTTACCGCGTTGGTGTTGAGCCAAGCCGACAGACTATCCGTTACCAAGTTCCTAAGCCTAGAGGATCTGGGCTTCTTCTCGATCGCTTATAGCGCCGCTAGCGCGATCTCTCTCCTACAAAGCGCCATCAATAGCGCTTCTTTCCCGGCCTTTTCTCAGTCATTTAGCGCGGGACAGCACACCGAGCTTCTGTCCCGCTATGGAAAAGCCAGCCAAATCATGGGCCTCTTTGTGGCGTTGCCTTGCTTCGCACTGATTTTTTTTGGTCATGAAATCCTTCAGCTATGGATTAGCACGAGGGTCGCTGACGAGGCGGCTGTGACCATGGCATGGCTGGCGCTGGGTTTTTTCTTCAATGCGACGGTTTCCAACGCCTACACTGCTGCCGTAGCTTGTGATCAGCCCGGGCTGCCTCTTAAAATTAATTTGCTGGCCTTGATGTTTTACCTTCCAGGGCTCTATTGGCTGGTCAATCATTACGGTATCAACGGGGCCGCTGCCGCCTACGCCGGTTTAAATGCCTACTACCTTTTTACGCTGCTGCCTTTGGTTCAGGCGAGGGTAATGAAACGCGGGACAGGGCTGTGGCTACGCGCTAACCTTCTGCCTTTCTTGCTTGTCGGGGCCGGGGCATTCGGCTTCGCGAAAATACTTGTTATGGCAGTGCAGCCCGGTTGGCAGACGCTAGCTGTGATGGCATTGGGCGCTGTGCTGTATATCGCGGTTTCGTGGTTTTTTCTTTCGGACGGTTTGCGTGCTGACCTTCATCACGCAATACGGCGTGTGACTACGAGATGAGATCTATTGCTATGTTTTTGTTTGAAAGGGTTCGCCTCGAGTTGCTCTTGGGCATCCCCTATGGGTGGATATACAGGATGCTTTTTCGGCGCTTAGGCACAGGGGCCTCTGTCAGTCCCTTTGTCCAGTGTGTGGGCTTGGATAGAGTGACCCTCGGAAACCACTCGCGGATTAGTAGAAATACCCGTCTGTTGGCGCTAAAAGCCTACCGCTCCCAGTTGTTCTATCCTGAAATTAACATTGGTGACAACGTAAGCATTGGCTTCGGTTGTACTCTGTCGTGCGTCAACAGTATCGAAATCGAGGATGACGTGACAATTGGGGATAATGTGTACATTGCAGACTCACATCATGATTATCGGGACATTCAGCGTAGCATCCTTGAACAGCCGCTGTTGCTGGGCCGGATATGTATAGGACGCGGCGCATGGATTGGTTACGGCGCCTTTATTGCCGGAAATGTTTCGTTGGGTGAGCATTCAGTTGTTGGCGCAAATAGCGTTGTCACGAGTGCGGTACCGGCCTTTACGGTTGTGGCTGGCGCGCCGGCGATACCGGTGAAGCGTTACAGTCATGAGCTAGGCAAGTGGCTTAAGATTGATTAAGTGTATTGATGCTATTCTTGATCAGGTAACAGTTATATTTTTGACGGCTGCTTAACACATGAAGTTTTCTGTACTGCTTCCTACACGCAATGGCGGCCCCTATCTAGAAAACTGTATCGACTCGATACTCGGGCAGGGTTATAACGACTTGGAATTGATCATTTCGGACAATGCCAATACAGACAATACAAGCGAGATCATTGGGCAGTACGCGACCGATCCGCGCGTAAAGATTCTACGTCTTGAAACGCCGATTGCAGTCACCGACAACTGGAATAACGTACTGTTTGCTGCCTCAGGCGATTACATCATGATGATGGGTGACGACGATCTTCTGTTACCCGGCTACTTCACAAGGATGGCTCAGATCGTCGATCAGTACGGGCAGCCTGATTGCGTGCTGCACAACGGCTATTCGTACGTAGCGCCAAATTCGATTGGCCAAAACGAGCACGGGTTTTACAGTCGCGCACATTTTAAGTTCGAACCAGATTTGAGTAGGGAGGTGGTAATGTCCCTAGAACAACGGTTTGCCATTGTCCGCGACATGTTCCGCTTTAAGGTGCGCATCCCGTTGAACATGCAGACTACATTAGTTCGCCGCGACAAACTTCCACAATTTCATCCCCCATTTCCTGATCATTATGCTCTCAACTCGCTGTTGTTAACGGCTGACAAATGGGTGTTCAGTCCTGAAAAACTTCTTGTAGTGGGTGTTTCTCCTAAGTCGTTCGGACACTATTTTTATAGCAGCCAACATAAAAGCGGCCTAGCTTATCTTGGCATAAACCCCGCATTCCCAAGAATGCTTCCGGGTAGCGATCTCACGAATGGGATGCACATGTGGCTTAATTTGCTGAAGCAGAACCTAGCGGTTAAGCTTGCGGGTGTTGAAATTGATCGTGGCGGCTATGTCCGACGTCAGGTCTTTGCTTGGTATATGCAGAAAAAGTTAGGGGTCCTCAGCACGGCCGATTGCTTTATGAACTTCCGACTTCTTTCTTTGCGCGACTGGGGTGGGCTACTGCTTTCTTTTTTCGACAAAGCCAGTTGGAGTCGGGTTGTGGCGACAATGATATCTTCAAGAAAAAGCAGAGCAGAAATGCAGTGGAGTAGCCTCCAACCCTTGCCGGGTGTCCACGATATCGCACAATTTTCGGATTGGATAACAAACCAAGCCACACCCGAGCAAAAGGGCTAGGCGTGCGACCGCGCCGAATATTTGCCTATAGAACATGACGAAGAATTGGTTACCGACCGTACGAAAAATAGTACAACTGTTGAATGGCTTCTTGCTGTCAAGGTTCAATGCCAAAATTGTCCGTGCCTATCCCAAGACATTCAGCTATGAAAAAAAAGGTAATCGTGATGGCGTGGATCGTCTATTGCTGGGCAATTGCCTGAATAGTCAACGGTCCGATATTTTCCTGCGCGCGGAGACGTCAGACTGGTTTACTTTCGACCAGATATTCATAAACGAGGATTACAACCTGAAGGGTCTAAAGCGCTATCCGGAATTCGAAGAGCTGTATGCTAAATACACTGTTGAGGGGGTTCCGCTGATTCTCGATTTAGGTGCCAACATCGGACTTGCGAGTGTTTACTTTCACCATATCTGGCCGAGTTCCAAAATCGTTGCTGTTGAACCGAGTGAAGATAATTTCAGGATTTTGCAGGAAAACTTCGCCGACAAGGAGAAGCTCGAAGCAAGACTAGCGGGCATCGCCAGCATGAAATCGAGGCTTGTATTGACCGACCCGAGTGCCGAGAAAAATGCGTTCACTACGACAACGCTTGAGGATTGCGCCGAGGGTGGCATTTCTGGGGTGACAGTGTCGGATATTCTGGCGAATTATCCTCGCTCGAAGGGCTATTTCCCATTCATCGTAAAAATTGATATCGAAGGGTTTGAGTCAGAGTTATTCTCGGCTAGCACCGAATGGATTAGTGAATTCCCTATCTTGATCATCGAGTTGCATGACTGGTTGCTTCCCGAGCGCCGAACATCGGCTAACTTTCTAAAGACGATTTGTCAGCTAGATCGCGATTTTGTATACCTTGGAGAAAATGTGTTTTCGATCAAGAATAACCGCACCGCCTAGCACCAACCCTGAGTTCATGAATCCGAGAATCCTCATCCTTTGTCCCTATCCCTTAGGAATCAGCCCAAGCCAGCGGTTTCGCTTTGAGCAGTATCTCGAGACTCTTCGCGAGCATGGTCTCGACCTTGATGTGCGCTCGTTCTTGGACTCAGCGACGATGCGTATTGTCTATCAGCCGGGCCATCTGGCAAAAAAGGTGATCGGTGCGATTTCGGGCTTTGCACGTCGGCTGTTGATTTTGCCGCACGTTTTTAGTTACGACTATATTTTCATCCATCGTGAGGCGACCCCCTTCGGTCCGCCGTTTGTCGAAGCCATTCTATTCATGTTGGGTCGCCCAGTGATTTTCGATTTCGATGACGCGATATTTATTAGTAAGACATCGAAAGTCAATCGCATCGTGGGGTTTGCTAAGTGGCCCTCGAAAGTCCGTTTCATTACTCGAAACAGTAGAACGGTTACCGTGTGCAACAGCTATCTTGTTGATTGGGTTAAGCAGTATAACGAGCACGCAGTGCTGCTGCCCACTACGATTGATCTAAACTACCATAAGCCAAAAAACAAGTCGCCGTTAGCGACGCGTCGCATCGTAGTAGGGTGGACCGGTACACACTCGACCATGGGCTACCTTAATTTGGTGCGCGAGGCACTCAAGGACTTACAGACGCGCTACGAATTTGAGTTTAGAGTCATTTGCAATGTAGATCCCAAGTTCCCCGAGTTGAAAAACTATCGCTTTATCGAGTGGTCGTTTGAGTCAGAGATCGATGATCTTGGCGGCATGGATATTGGTCTTATGCCCGTACCGCAAGGCGAGTGGGAGCAAGGTAAGGTTGGATTCAAAGCCATCCAATACTCCGGCGTGGCAGCTGTACCGGTAGTGTCGTCGACAGGTTCTGGCAATGAAGTCGTCCTGCACGGAACCACAGGACTGGTTGTGGATAATGACAAAAAATCCTGGGTGGACGCACTCTCTTCGCTACTCGACGAGCCTAGCAAACTCGAAGAGATGGGTCGTGCAGCCCGAGAACATATCGACTCGTATTTCTCTGTGCGTTCGCAGGTGCCTACTTACATGGCTCTGTTTGGTAGTTAGCCTTGCAACGATGGGGCGTTAATTTTTGGAAAAAGTGTGAATCCCGTTAAGATTGATTCTGGAGTGCGTGTTTATGTGGCAGGCTGTGGCGGCATGCTAGGCGATGCGATATATGCTCGTCTAAAAACCGCTGGCGCTGACGTTAAGGCCACTGATATTAATTGCATTGAGAGCTGGCTCGAGTACGGAGACGTGCGCGACTTAGTTTCCATACGCAAAAGCATTGTTGACTTTGCCCCAGAGTTGATTATTAATTTGGCGGCACTGACCGACCTTGAGCACTGCGAATATGAGCAGGAAAACGCATGGTTGACGAACGCCCTCGGCGCCGAGAACTTAGGTCTGATCGCCAATGAGCTTGATGTGCCGTATGTCTATATCTCCACCGCCGGAGTTTTCGATGGAGCGCGCGACCTTTACAACGATTTTCATACACCTAATCCACTTTCTGTCTACGCGCAGTCGAAATATTACGGCGAGCAATATGTCTTCAACAGTGTCAGACAGCACTACGTTTTGCGTGCTGGGTGGATGATGGGCGGTGGGCCCGCGAAGGATAAGAAATTCATCAACAAGATATACAAGCAAATCTGCGCCGGCGTCACCGAGTTGTGTGTCGTCGACGATAAGCTTGGCACGCCGACTTATACGGTCGATTTCGCCGATGGACTTTGCGCTGTCGTTGAGAGCGGGCAGTTCGGCCTTTACAACATGGTCAGCAATGGATCAGCAAGCCGTTTTGTCGTTGCGCATGAATTTGTGAGATTGCTTGGATTGGCAAATACAGTCAAGGTCACGAGTGTGAGCTCAAGCTACTTTAAAGAACAATATTTCGCGCAACGCCCAGTTAGTGAAAAACTGCTTAACCTAAAGCTCAACCAGCGGGGACTTAACCGAATGCGTGATTGGCGGATATGTCTCGAAGAATATGCCGAGGTTTTCAAGACGGATTACGCGAGCCGCTAGGTTGTTGAATTTGCCCCAGCTTGCTAAACCGACCCTGATCAACCACTCGATGTTGCGACTGTGGTTGTATTTTTTTATTTACGCTGTGCTTACGGGTTTGATCGTACAATTGGTGATCCTACCCTACGTATTTCCGCAACTACATGCGGGCAACGGTTTGCTTAGTGGTCGCGACTGGGTTAGCTTTCACGAGCAGGCCTTTGTGATGGCTCAAAGAATTGAGCAGGATGGTTGGGGCGAGTTTCTGTTGAGACCCGATGGCGATAACGCGATCACGGGCGTTACATCCTTTTTCTACACACTTTTCGGACCTCATCCTTGGACCCTGTTGCCCCTCAACGCAACGGTGTTTGCCATAGGAGGCGTGGCACTATTTTCCTTACTTAAGCATCTGAATCTTGAGTATAACGAGGCCCTTGTTTCCATACTTCCTTATTTGGTTTTTCCATCGGCACTGCTTCAATATGGGCAGATACATCGGGATGTCTTTTGCACAACCGCCGTGCTCGTTATCCTGTGGAGTTGGGTAAGTTTGTTGCGAGCAGATCGTACGTTATGGCAAATTTGCTCGTTGATCGCAGCGAGTACTATGGCTTTGCTCACTCTTTCGGTATTCCGTCCGTACCTCATATCCCCATTCTTGGGTCTTGGAATACTTTTGTTACTTTGGTGCTTAGCCCGCGGCATCGGTCAATTTTTCCTAGCTCAGAACGAGAGAGTTGAAAAAAAATATCAGATGAGGTTTCTCTTTAACGTTCAGTCGATAACCATACTGATAATACTGAACGCATTGACGTACGGAATATCAATCAGCTATCTCGATGTGCGATTGCGTCCTGTGCCAATACAAGACATTCATGCAAAAGTCGCTGTGCCGATATTCATTTGGCGATCTAATCAGGGGGTGCGCAGCGTCGGTGACGCTCAAACTATTTCAGCCCGTGAATTCTCAGAGGTGCCGGATACAAAAAAAATCGAAGCGCTGCGACTTGAATCCGTTGACGTGTGCCAGCCAGTCGTCATCATCAAAGAGAACGCTTTTTTTGAAAATTTGATGAACCGTGTCTTTATTAAAATCGCGGTAGCCAGGGCCGGCTTTACCACTTTTGCTTACGGTACTACCGCGGCCACTAATATTGATCAGGACGTTAAATTTTGTAAGAAAGAAGATTTGATCCGCTACATTCCTCGGGCTTTACAGATCGCGTTGTTTGCGCCATTCCCCTCAAGCTGGTTTATGTTGGAAAGACGTAATTCCAGCTCCATTGAGGTCTTTATCTCTGCGGTGGAAATGTCCGTTTATTACGTTACGTTGATCGGTTTATTTTACTGGTTGGTCAGCTATCAGCGCTGGAAGCCAGCGCTCGTCATACCCCTCGGTTTTGCGTTAGGCATGACTTTGCTTCTAGGGCTAACCGTTGCTAATGTGGGCACGCTGTATCGTATGCGTTTTCCCTATGCAATGATCTTTGTCTGCATAGGCTTGGCCGGCATCCTTCAGATCGTGAAGGTCAAATTTCAGCCCCTGCAAGTCTTGCTTCGACGATTCATTAAGTAAGTACATGATTGAATCGTGGATTTTGCAACTCGTTATCGAGGCACGTCTCATCGATCCTAAAACGTTGGCTCTTAATGCTAATGGGGCAACACCTATGCCCCAGCCTATAGCGAGTAGAAAATAAATGTGCGGATTGGCCGGATTTCTTGCGGATAATAACCTTGATCATGCGGATAGCCTCCTCCGAGGGATGGCGGCGGCGGTCATCCACCGTGGCCCGGATGCGGGTGGTCGTTGGTATGACGTTGCCGCGGGAGTTGGATTGGCTCATCGTCGCCTCTCGATTCTTGATCTATCCGATGCTGGGAGTCAACCTATGCATTCGCCTAGCGGTCGTTTTGTAATCGCTTTTAACGGTGAAATTTATAATCATCTCAATATTCGCTCACACTTGGGTACCTTACCGCAAGGAAACTTTGCGTGGCGCGGCCACTCTGATACAGAGACGTTGTTGGCGGGTTTCGACTGCTTCGGTATTGAAGCGACCATTAAAATGGCCGTTGGAATGTTTGCGTTTGCAGTTTGGGATCGGCATGCTGACACATTGACTTTAGGCCGGGATCGATTAGGCGAAAAGCCTTTATATTACGGCTGGCAAGGTAATACCTTTTTATTTGGCTCTGAATTAAAAGCCATGCGGGCGCATCCCGCCTTTAAAGCCGTAATAGACCGAGGTGCGTTAAGCCTGTTTCTTAGGCATGCCTATATTCCCACACCGTATTCAATCTATCAGGGCGTCGCGAAATTGCCGCCAGGCAGCTTGTTGGAGGTTTCACTGCGGCAACGTGATCCGGTCATCTCAACGTATTGGTCGGGTGCCTCTGTGGCTAAAAATGGAGTGTGCACCCCTTTTTCAGGATCACCTGAGCGAGCAGTAGATGATCTTGAGGCTCTGCTCAGGGACGCAGTTGGACAGCAGATGGTTGCCGATGTACCTCTCGGTGCCTTCTTGTCCGGTGGTATTGACTCGTCAACTATCGTTGCGTTGATGCAAGCACAATCTTCACGGCCAATCAAAACTTTCACAATAGGTTTCCATGAACAGAGCTTTAACGAAGCCGCGCATGCGATGGCTGTCGCGAAACACCTCGGCACCGAACACACCGAGTTATATGTGACGGCCGATCAGGCTCAAAATGTGATCAATCTGTTGCCGACTGTTTACGACGAACCCTTTGGAGACTCATCACAAATACCCACTTTTCTTTTGGCCCAACTGGCGCGCCAGCACGTTACCGTATCGCTGTCAGGCGACGCTGGCGATGAGCTATTTTGTGGCTATAACCGCTACCAATTGACGCAGAAACTCTGGCATCGATTGGTGCTTGCTCCACGATCGTTGCGCACTCTGCTTGCTAAAGCGGTGACCAGCGTATCGTCCGACCTCTGGAATCGCTTGGCCAGCACGGCAGGCGCATTCATTCCTCAGGCGAGGCGTCTGGCTCACTTCGGTGATAAGTTGCATAAGGGCGCAGGCGTCCTGGCCAGTGAAACGATTGATGATCTGTACTTAGGTCTCGTTTCGCAGTGGCATGACCCAGCATCTGTCGTTATTGACAGCGTTCAACCTCCAACGCTTTTACGTGGCAATGTGCCAGAACTTACGGGCTTGACAGACCTGGAGCGGATGATGGCTCTTGATTTGCTGACTTATCTGCCGGATGATATTTTGACCAAGGTGGATCGTGCCGCA
>CANKOW010000002.1 GCA_947484295.1 Alcaligenaceae bacterium
ACCGCAAAGCCATGGTTTTGCGCGGTGATGAATACCCGGCCTGAGGCCAGATCTTGCACCGGATGATTAGAGCCATGATGACCCGTTTTCATCTTGACGGTCTTGGCGCCAACGGCCAAACCCATAATCTGGTGACCCAAGCAGATACCGAAAGTGGGCAATTTACGCTCGAGAAACACTTTTGTTGCGGCAATCGCATAATCGCAGGGGTCTGGGTCACCGGGCCCGTTGGATAAAAATACGCCATCGGGCTTGAGCTTGAAGACTTCATCAGCGGTGGTTTGTGCCGGCACAACGGTGATACGGCAACCACGCTCGGCCATTAAGCGCAGAATATTGGACTTGACGCCAAAATCGTAGGCCACCACGTGAGGCAATTGGCTGTTGTTTTGGCCAAAACCCGTCTCGAGTTGCCAGGTGGTTTCTGTCCAGTTCGCGTGCTTGGTGGCGGACACGACTTTGGCCAAATCCTGACCCGACATCCCCGGAAACTTTGCCGCAAGCGTCAAGGCCTGCTCAGCGTCATCACCCACCAAGATGCAGCCACCCTGCGCACCACCTTCTCGCAAAATACGGGTGAGCTTGCGCGTGTCGATTTCGGCAATGGCGACAATGCCTTGCGCTTTTAGGTAATCAGGCAACGACTGGGTAGACCGAAAGTTGGACAATTGCTCGGGGCAATTACGCACAATCAAACCGGCGGCGTGTATCTTTGTGGATTCGACGTCTTCGAGGTTGACCCCAGTGTTACCAATATGCGGATACGTTAAGGTCACGATTTGGCCGCTATAGCTAGGATCTGTCAAAATTTCTTGGTAGCCTGTCATGGCCGTGTTGAATACGACCTCGGCGATAGTTTGGCCGTCAGCCCCGATCGAAACGCCTTTAAAGACGGTTCCGTCGGCGAGCGCTAAAATTGCAACAGCACGCTTTGACTGGGGGGCGTTTTGCTTGGCGCGTAGTTCATCAAATATATTCGACAGCACAATCAACCCCAGCGTTAAAAATTAGTAAGCAAACCTTGGAAGTATAACTGATGGCCAGCCTTCTCGACTCACTTCGCACCCAAACCACCGTTGTTGCCGATACAGGCGACTTTGAAAGCATGCGGCGCTATCTACCCACCGATGCGACAACCAACCCCTCGTTGATACTCAAAGCGGTCCAGCAAGAGGCCTATCGGCCCATGCTCGAGCGATGCGTCAAAGCCAACCCCAAGGCTTCAACCAGCGATCTGGTTGACCAGCTTCTCGTCTCTTTTGGGAAAGAAATCCTTAATATCGTACCTGGTCGTGTTTCAACCGAGGTGGATGCGCGCCTGTCTTTTGACACGGTTGCCACCATTGCACGCGCCCGGCAGTTGATTGCTCTGTATCAAGCCGTCGGCTTTGGGCGCGACCGTATCTTGATTAAAATTGCCGCCACCTATGAAGGCATACAAGCCGCGCGCGTGCTAGAGGCCGAAGGCATTCACTGCAATCTGACATTACTGTTCTCTTTGGTGCAAGCTGTTGAGTGTGCGGATGCACGGGTGCAGTTAATTTCACCCTTTGTGGGCCGCATCTACGACTGGCACAAAAAACAGCAAGGCAGTGCCTGGAACGAAGCCGCCAGCAGTGGTGTCAACGACCCGGGCGTACTGTCAGTCTCAAAAATCTATAGTTATTACAAAAATCTGGGGATTGCCACTGAAATCATGGGTGCTAGCTTTAGAAACACAGGGCAGATTTTGGCACTTGCTGGCTGTGATTTATTGACCATTAGCCCCGACCTGTTGGCGAGCCTCAGTGACACCCAAGGTGAGGTCAGCCCCTGCCTCACAGCCACCTACGCAAAAGCCAACGCGGTCGAACGCTTACCTTCGGGCGAGCAGGCATTTCGCTTTTTGCTCAACGAAGATGCGATGGCAAGCGAGAAATTATCTGAAGGGATTCGAGCGTTTGTCGCTGACGCGCGCAAACTTGATGTGTTGATCGAAGCTCAGCGCTAAACATCACAGCTTTTCAGTTTCGCCCGACTTAGGTTGCCAACGCATTAGGCGCTTTTCGATGATACCGACGAGCGAATCTAAAACCAGTGCACAAGCAGTCAAGACAAAAATACCAGCAATAACCGTATTCACATCCAGCGTACCTTCAGCTTGCAAAATCAGATAACCGACCCCAGCAGCCGAGCCTAAATACTCGCCCACCACGGCGCCCACAAACGCCAAACCAACCGAGGTGTGCAAGCTTGAAAAGACCCAGCTTGTCGCACTGGGTAAGTACACTTGCCGCAGCAACTGTTTGCGATCAGCACCCAGCATGCGCGCGTTATCGAGCAAGGTTGGGCTCACTTCACGTACGCCCTGATAAACGTTAAAGAACACGATAAAAAACACGAGCGTGACCGCCAGCGCAACTTTTGACCAAATCCCCAAACCAAACCACATGGCAAAAATCGGCGCCAAAATGACCCGAGGCATTGAGTTCAATGCTTTGATGTAGGGATCAAGAATATTGCTGGCCATAGGCGAGAGCCCCAACCACAACCCCATACCAAGCCCAGTGGTCGTGCCAATAAAGAACGCCAACACCGTTTCAGTTAAGGTAATGCCTAAGTGTGAGTAGATATCGCCGTTCGCGACAAACCAGTCCCAAATCCTTCCGGCCACGCCAAGAGGCTTACCAAAAAAGAAGGCAATTTTTGGATCGGCAGAGGCGAGTTGCCAACCACCAAGCACCACAATCAGAATACCGACTTGCCACACACGCAACGATAACTTCGAGGTGGGTTTTAAAAAATTCAACATATCAAGCTCGCTTTTGCTGGGCGTAGCCCTTCAGGACTTCATCGCGCAACACTGCCCAGATCGCACCGTGCAGTTCAATAAACCGCGGTTGCATACGCACCTCTGCGACATCACGCGGGCGCGGCAAGTCGATCACAAACTCACCGATCGGATGCGTACCAGGCCCTGCAGACAACACCACGACACGATCGCTCATCGCAATCGCCTCATCTAAGTCGTGCGTGATAAACAGCACAGCTTTGCGCTTGGCCATCCATAACTCAAGCACTTCGTTTTCCATGAGCTGACGGGTTTGAATATCAAGCGCTGAGAACGGCTCATCCATCAGGATCAGATCGGGGTCGCGAATCAGGGTCTGCGCGAGCATCGTGCGCTTGCGCATACCGCCTGACATTTGATGCGGGTAGCGATCTTCAAAACCGCTCAGACCAACACGCTTCATCCATTCGCGACCCTGCTCACAGGCTTGCGCACGTTCAACGCCGGCAAACTCAAGACCTGCCACCACGTTATCCAGCGCGCAGCGCCAGGGCAGTAAGGCCTCACCTTGAAACATATAACCCGAGCGCTTATTGACTCCGGTGACGGTCTCACCGAACGACTCAACCACACCGCTGGAGGGTGCAAGCAAACCTGCTGCAATATTCAACAAGGTCGATTTTCCACAACCAGTCGGGCCGACAACCGACACAAACTCGCCGGGCGCAACTGAGAGCGTACTGTTGGCCACCGCCGTATAGCGTTGACTCGGATCATCGCGCGACAAAAACGTACAGGTGATATCTTTTAACAAAAGTGCCGGTGTTTGTGCCTGCGACTGACCCGTGACTGCGACTGCTTCAGTGGATACCATCAACCATACTCAATTTAAGCTTTAGTTTCAAAAGATCTATTTTGTTGACGCATGCACCGAAACGTTGACGCCTAGGTGCATGCGTTCACGCCACAGTTTAGACCTTCACTTCAGGGTATTTTTCATTCGCGCGGCGTGTGAAATCATTGGTCCAGGTTTTAACTAGATCAATTTTGGCATTGCGGATATCTACATTGTAAGCAGCCAGCGCTCGCAAGGCGGTCGGCGGCCCGTCTTCTGGGATCATGCCGTCAGGCGAAATCGCCTCAAAACATTTTTCAACAGCCTTGGTGTAAATCTCTGGCTTGCCTTGCAAATAGCTAGCGGGTACTGCCTTTGTGACCCCTGCAGGGCCTGCTTTCATAATCCACTTATCGGCGCGCACAATCGCATTGGCCAACGCTTGCACGGTTCTTGGGTTTGCGTCGATATACGCTTGCGGGAGATACAGGCTACCGGCAGGCATGTTGCCACCAAAAATATCTTGTGTATCTTTTAGGCGACGGGTGTCAACAATCGTCAGGATCTCATTCGCTTCTTCGAGCGTGGTAATCACAGGATCAATATTTGCCAGCGCATCAATCTGACCTTCGCGAATTGCCGAGATCGCACCAGCACCTGTGCCCACACCAATGAAAGAGACATCAGTCGGCTTCAAGCCGTGTTTGGATAAATAAAAGCTCGCAATCATGCTGGTCGACGAGCCAGGTGCTGTCACTCCAATTTTTTTACCACGCAGATCGGCTGCCGTCTTGAAGTTTGGTAGCGTCTTTTTCGAAACGCCCAGCGTAATCATGGGGCAACGACCCTGCAAGACGATGCAACGAAAAAACTGACCCTTGGATTGCAAATTGATCGTGTGCTCGTAGGCGCCCGACACCACGTCAGCGCTCCCGCCGACCACTGCCTGCAAAGATTTTGAGCCACCAGCAAAATCCGAAATTTTTATGTCGAGGCCCTCGTCTTTAAAAAAGCCCAACTGCTCGGCGATCGTGAGAGCTTGGTAATAGGTACCCACCTTACCACCCACTGCGATATGCACACTGGCTTTTTCAAGTTTTTGGGCAAGCACCAAAGACGGCGCAGCCGATAAAAGGCCGGCTGTACCGGCGAACTGAAGCAACTGACGGCGTGAAATCGACATGAGTGTCTCTCGTAAGAATTTTTGATAATCCATTTAAGCACAGAGCTGATCGGGCGCGCTACGGAGTTTACCCGTAACCGATTCAGGTTTCAGTCGAGAACTGGGCGATGAGCCCACGTACAAAACGAACCCCTTAGGGGCTTTCTGCCTGCGAGTCGGCAAGGGCCTCAGTGCGCCTTGCTGAGGTCAGATAACTTAAGTGGGCTTGCGCTCAAGTAGCGCCCACGCAACGGTGCCAGCATCAACGTACTCAATTTCACTGCCTGCGGGCACGCCACGGGCGAGCCTTGTGACTTTGATGCCTTTGACGCGTAAAGCTTCGCCAAGGTAGTGCGCCGTGGTTTCACCTTCTGCGGTGAAATTAGTCGCCAAGATCACCTCTTGCACGACCCCATTGGTTGCGCGCTCAAGGACTCGGTCGAAGTCGAGTTCGTCTGGCCCCCTACCCTCAAGCGGCGCCAGGCTGCCCATCAAAACGTAATACAAACCCTGATAACCACGAGTGGCTTCAATCGAATTTTGATCTGCTGGCGTTTCAACGATACACAGCAGGCTCGCATCGCGCTTAGTGTGATCGCAGGTCGCGCATACTGACGTTTCTGTGAATCCATTGCACAATTGACAGTGTTGTAAGCGTTGCACTGCGTCAGTGAGCGCTTGGCCAAGTTGCTGCGCCGCTTTTAAGTCGTGCTGCAATAAATGATAGGCCATGCGACGCGCAGTACGCTCACCCACACCAGGTAAGCGGCGCAAGGCCTCGACTAAGGCTAAGAGCGGCTGTGGTTCAGAAGACGAACTCATTAGAAGGGTAGCTTCATTCCTGGGGGCAACGGCATACCGGCAGTGACGCCAGCCATTTTTTCTGAAGAGGTCGACTCAGCTTTACGCAAGGCGTCATTGAACGCAGCCGCCACCAAGTCTTCGAGCATATCTTTATCATCGGCTAGCAAGCTCGGATCAATCGTGACCCGCTTGACGTCATGGCGGCATGTCATTGTGACTTTAACGAGGTTACCGCCCGCAGCGCCTTCAACCAAAATTTCGGCCAAAGCGTCTTGCGCCTTTTTCATATTTTCTTGCATCTGTTGCGCCTGGCGCATCAACCCTGCAATCTGTCCTTTCATCATAGTGAGATATCCTGAAATAATTAATTAAATTAGAAAAATCGTATTTGAAATTCAACTCAGCATGTCATGCGCTGCGAAAAGCTTAAAGCGCTGCATGGCCCGGGCGAATCGAACCAGGCACAACGTGGGCACCAAAATCTTTCACGAGCGCCTGCACAAAGGGATCGCTTGTGACCGAGCGCTCTGCCGCCTGCTGACGTGCGGCTTGCGCGGCCAGATCGACGGCGTGCGCCGACTGCCCTTGCGCGGCCCCGATCTCAAAATGCACCTGCACCACAAAGCCAAAGTATTCAGTTAACACGGCACGCAACCTATCAGCATGCGCGCCGACGGCTAACGCCTTTGAGGCCACCCGCAAAGTGATCGCACGCCCAGAAACGGCCACCCATTCGGATTGCCGAGCCAACTGTGCGGCCATACCAGACAGTGGTAGTTTGGCTGAAAACGCGGCCCAAGGTTCTGGCAAAATAATCGTGTCAGACACCGGAGCGGTCGGCGCCTGAGCAAACTGCGCATCATCGGCTTGATCAAAGACAGGTTCTGAACCGTAATCGATGTCGTTGCCTGAAAAATACTCTGGCTCATGCTCTAAATAAGAGGGTTCTGACTCGACGTCTGAATCTTCAGACTGTTGGTTGACTGAAGGCGCCACCGTCGCAACGGCGTTTGGCTGTGAGGTGCTCGGCTTTGCAGCGCCTGGCTGGGCTGTACCCGCTTGCGAAACGCCTGCTCGCGCCGTAGTGGGTTGAGTTGGGCCTGACCGCATTGCTGGCGTTTCGCTGGGGGTAGACGTGTTGGTTGGTGTTGTTTGTTTGGTCTGCGCAGCAGCCCCAATTGCGGCGGTTGAAGGCGTGTTTGCAGCCTGAGCAATTGCCGGCGCGGCTTGCTGTTTCGCACCGCCCGCCGCCCCCGACAGCGACAACATACGCAGGCATGCCATCACAAAGCCAGCGTACTCATCGGGTGCAATCGCTAATTCAGAACGACTATGCACTGCCACCGTATAAAACAATTGCACCGCATCGGGCTGCAACGAGCTTGCGAGGCGCTTGATATCAACTGCCAAAGGATCTGCATCGTCAATCGCTTGCGCAACCCTTTGCACGATCGCCACACGCGATAACAAGATTGCAAGGTCGGCCAGCGCGGCACGATAAGACAAGCCTCGCATCGCGAGCTCGTCAGCGATTTTAAGGACCGCACTCGCCTCACCCGCCTGCAACGCGTCGAGTAAGCGCACTAAGTGCCGCTGATCAATCGTACCGAGCATGCCACGTACAGATTCTTCGGTCAGATTACCGGCGCTGTAAGCAATCGCCTGATCAGTAAGAGATAAAGCATCACGCATTGAGCCTGAAGCGGCCTGGCCCAATAAGCGTAAGGCAGGCACTTCAAACGGGATTTCTTCTGAGCCTAGTACTTGCTCGAGGTGGCCAACAATCGCGTCACCTGGCATCTGCTTCAGATTGAACTGCAAACAACGCGATAAGACGGTGACAGGTATTTTTTGTGGGTCGGTCGTTGCCAAAATGAACTTGACATGCGCCGGTGGCTCTTCGAGCGTTTTGAGCATCGCGTTGAAGGCGTGCCCAGTCAACATGTGCACCTCGTCGATCATGTAGACCTTAAAACGACCGACGCTTGGTGAATAGACAGCTTGCTCAAGCAACTGTGTCATCTCTTCGACGCCACGATTTGAGGCGGCATCGAGTTCTAAATAGTCAACAAAGCGGCCTTCATCGATTTGCGTGCACGCCTGACACACCCCGCAGGGCGTGGCGGTAATACCAGTTTCGCAATTCAGGGCTTTAGCCAAAATGCGCGACAAGGTTGTTTTACCGACACCACGTGTGCCAGTAAACAACCAGGCATGATGCAAGCGTTGCGTGGTGAGGGCGTGCGTCAGTGCGCGGACAACGTGATCTTGACCGACCAAAGTGTCAAACGAACGTGGACGCCATTTGCGCGCAAGGACCAGATAAGTCATGAAATATGTGGATTACTGATAAAAATTACCAACAAAATCATCGAATCGCTAACAACAGCCACTCATACATCCACTGACAAGGCGAAAGAGGCGAGCCTGACTTCGGCACTGTTTCTGCACGACTATGGCTGCTTCGTTCCCGACCTGACCAGATTTGCCGCCGAACCATGCGAAGGGGCCCGCCAAACTCCATTCTAGCAGGGCTTGTCGCTCGCTAGCGGCTCAAACTCAAACCACAGGTCATCTCTGGGAAAATAAAGCGCAGCGCGCGCGGCTTGGCCGTCGAACCCAGTAACCCGCTCGCAGTAGCCTTGCAACTGCTTTGCATAGCGAACCAGCATTCGCTGACCAAACGCCTCAGTCGTTTCACCCTCAAGCGGACGGCCGGTTTTGTAATCGACCACTAGCCAACCTCGCTCATCCTGAAGGGCGAGATCCAAGACTGAGACTTTGCCAGTCTCGTCGAGCAGGGCCCATTCGCGGCGCGCCCCTAACTGGGAAAGCAACATTTGGCCACGCTCATGCTTGAGCATCGCGCCGAGTGTCTCGAGCACTTCGCTGGCAGCAGCGGACACCTCGGGGGCGGGTACACCAGCTTGGACGCACTGGCGCTCAATCCGTTTGCGTTGCGCCTGCAAGGCTCGCTCGGACCAATGCGCAATACCGTGTTGACCCAAGTGATCAAGCCATGCATGGATCAGCGTACCGAGCACGCGCTCGTAGGATTTTACGGCGGGCCAGACGTACGCCGCGTTGTACGCGAACGGCACAACTGCCGGAGAGTCGACCGCCCCCCTTATCACAATCGAAGGGGGCGCCAGAGCGGCAACCTCTAGACGGCGAACTAGCGCACCACCGCGATGATGGGGCACCGCCGCGGATGGCTCTTCTGGCTGCGCGACCACAGGCGCAATCGAATCTCTGTGCCAACCCGACCACAAACGTTCAAGCAGACTGCCTTTGGTCGGCCGAGCGACGGTCAGGTCTTTGGTTGACACACTCAAATCAGCCACAAGGTGCAACACCTGTTTAGCACGCGTCGCAGCCACATAGAGCAGGCGATCGATTTCAAACTCTCCTCGACGCTTTTCTCGCTGTGCGAGATATTTCGCGATCGGATCTTGCTCTTTGCTTGCGCGCGCTTTGATCGGGCCTAACAGTAACTTCGAACCGACTTGCTCAAAACGTAACAAGGGCGCCTGGTCTGGCGCCGGACCACGCTGCAAACCATACAGAATGACGGTTTCAAACTGCAGACCTTTACACTTGTGCATCGTCATAATCTCAACCGCTCTTTCGTGCGGGTCGGGCGAGGCATACAGCTTTTGAAGACGCTCTTGTAATTCGTCGATCTGAAGCGCGCCATATGGTGCCAAACGTTCAATCAACTCAAACACACTTTCGGCATCTTGCAGATCAGCTTCTGACTCAGCCAGCGCCGGCCCAGCCAACGCACGCCATATCGACTCAAGACGCGCCGCAAACGGCTGCAAGTCATCTTGCGTTAAAGCCTCGAGCAAAATCGATGCCACGCCGCGCAGGCGTAAAAACTCTGCTGGCTCGAGCGTCTGTTGCGCTCGACACAGGCCGGCCGAATCGGTTGGCTTCAGTGCAGCGCGCAAAATATCTGGCACTGACTGGTGATTCTGGCCAAACAGAGCATGCAAACTCGCGAGCGTTAAACCACAATACGGCGAGCGCAACACCGATAGCCATGCCAAACGATCAGCAGAATGTGTCAGGGCACGCGCGATCTGAACCAGATCGACCACATACGGGCGCTGATGCAAGGGCACCAACTCAACGGCACGACAAGCGATCCCTTCGCGCTGCAACAGTTGCGTCAGATCAAGCAAATGCGCACGTGCGCGCACCAAAATCGCGACTGGGTGTTTGTGCTCGGGCTGACTAAAGTCTTCAAGCGCCTGACGCACCAACTCGACGACGCGCTGCCCAGATGTCTGCGATTCATCTGGTAAGAAAGAATGGCACTGCACTGCGTCAATGACCGTCTCAGCCTTGAAGGCGATTGAGGTCGCATACGATATCGCCCCCACCGCCGGATCGTCGCCTTCAGGAAACATGGGTTTGAAGGTTGCATTGACCCAATCCACGATTTTTCTTTGCGAGCGAAAATTATCGGTCAGCTGTAAACAAGTCAGCTTCAATCCTGCCAAGCCTTGATCGCGCACCTTGATAAACAAGCTCACGTCAGCCTTACGAAACCGATAGATCGACTGCATCGGATCGCCGACCAAAAACAAACTTCGTCCATCGCCCTGCTGCCAACCCGAGGTAAGTTTTGTGATCAACGAAATCTGCGAAAGACTGGTATCTTGAAACTCATCAATCAACAGGTGCTGGATGCTGGCGTCGAGTTTAAGCAACAGTTCGCTTGGATCATCGGTGTGCCCCAACGCTAAATCAGCACGACGGGCAATCTCGATAAAATCGACCTCGCCTGTCTGAATAAACTGCAGCGTCAGCTGCCCGGCTGCCACTTTTAAACACTGCATCTGCGCCTGAATGATTTCCCATTGTTCAGACGTAAATTCATAATCTGGCAAAGTGGTCGTGCCGTGCAAACGGCTGAGCCACTCTGGTGACTCAGCGCCCGCAAGCTCGGTTGGGCGATGATCATTCAACCACTGCAACATCTGCGCCTTGGCAGCCTCGCCTTCAGCGCTGGCCGGAAACCCTTGCCCAACGTTCACGGCCTTTCGCACCAGCCCGTCGCTCGTCAACAACAAAGCAGCCAAACCTCGCCAACGCTCGAGCTCGTCCACACTCGCCTCAAAGGGACTGCCATCCCAATCAAGCAACGCAACAATCGGACTATCAGCCTTAGTCTGCAGAAGGTTGCCCGCAGCGAAGTGTGCGAGCGGCGCAAGTTGCGCGGCCCAGCGCTCAGGCATGACAGCTAGCAACTTTATCAGGTCTTGCTCAACCGCCTCGCGTAAATTATCTTCGAGCGCACTGTGATCATCACTTCGTTCAAGATGTGGCAACCACTGATCGCGCTGGCTCAACATATCAGCCAGCGCGTCGCGCGTGGCGGATACATCCAGATCCATATGCGTCAACAAACGCTCGACCTCAGGGCACTCACCCGCCAGATCTATCGTGGCACTTGCAGCAGCGAGATAGTGAGGTCGGGCATCCTCGGCGATGCCAGGCAAGCCGCCCATCGATGACATCCACGGCATCGCCCGCACCAACGAGGCACAAAACGAATCAATCGTACGAATCGCCAACCGCGCCGGATATTGCAAAATATTCCACTGAAACTCTCGGTCACGCTCAAGCGCTTGACGCGCCATGTCCCAACTGCGTCGTTCGTGCTCGGCAACGGGCGGGGTGTCGCTTAAGCCTTTAGACAACTTCTCGAGCACTCGCTCATGCATCTCAGCCGCCGCTTTACGTGTAAAGGTGATGGCAATGATGTCTTCAGGTCGCTTGACTGTACTTAACAAGGCAAGAATGCGATCGGTCAAGAGCTCTGTCTTACCCGAGCCTGCCGGAGCCTGCACCAAAAACGAATGTCTTGGGTCGGTTGCCTGCAGCCTGATCGCGGCATCACTAGGTTGCTTTTCACTCATCACTAGGCTCATCTTCGTGCAGACGCAACAAGGGCAACACATCGCAGTGCTCTAAGTCTGTTTTATTCCAGGCTTGATTCAAAGCATGACCCGAAACAAACTCGTCGGCCAGCGTCTCAATGGCTGTCTGAAGCCTGAGTAACAGCGCTGGCCAATTTTCGTCTTTGAACTTTGCTTCGTCTAAGGTTTTGGGCCCCTGCAAGCCGAGGCTGTCGCGCTCAACCAACCCCGCCACGACCGTCTCTTTTGAATGCAACTGCACCAGCACCAGGCCAGCGGTTTTCGCTGAAGTCTGTTCGTCAGCGGCGCCTGCTTTGCCGAGCATCATGGCATAGGCGGGCACCTGCAAATTTAAAGGGCGAGGCGTTTTCCAATCGTTTAAGACTTTAGGCAACGCCGCGCCAGTTTTGTAATCAATAATGACTCGGTCTTTAGTCTCACCCACCGCATCTAACCGGTCAAGTCTCACCTCAAGGGTCAACCCCTTCACCGACAGTTCTCGCTTTTGTTCAACTTCGATCACTTCAAACGGCAGTCGAGCCTCTTCGAGCGCAAGCCATTGTCTGACCACCACAAGACCGCGCTCGATTTCAAGCCGCTGCAAGGTCTCTTCAAAGGCGTGCAACTCTTTACGACCGACCTCGTGAGCAATCCGTTCAAGCTGAGAGTCGAGCGTGCGCTGGACGACGGCTTCGTGCAGGGCCTCTTGATCACGCAGCTCTTCCCAAAGCCGTTGCAACACACCATGTAAAAACATGCCACGCTGCATTTTGTAGGCGAGCTCTGTGTAGGCGGGCAACCCACGCACCCCTAAGCGATACCGGATAAAGGCCCACAAAGGATTACGCGCCTGAGTTTCTAACAAACCAATCCCACCAGAAATCTTTTCACCCTCAGCGACCTTGGGCCCGCGCTCGTCTGTGACGCGTTCGAGCAAATCCGCTACGTGCTCGGTTCGCGAAGGAGTCCAGAGGTCTGGGCTCGGCTCAAGCGACACAATCAACGGCGAAGGTCGCAGTGCCCGCTCGCCTTCAAACAAGGCAGAGCTCACGACAATGGTTGGGGCAGTATGACAAAGTGCCTCAAAGATTTTTTCGGCCCATTGGCGCTCGCGCTCTGGGGTGGCACGCGGCGCTTGCGCCTGACGCAAGGCCTGTGCTGGAATAAAGGGATTGGGCTTGGCGATCGCAGGCAACACTTCGTCAGTCAGGCCCAACATCCAGATCGCATCCCACTGACCGCCCTCTGCCTCGAGTAGCCCCAAGACATCCAGACGCGCATCGGCTGCACGTTGCGGCTGAAACAAGGTGCTACGCGCGAGTCGGCTGAAAATCTTTAGGGCTTCACCTGCAGTCAGCGTGCCTAGCACTGCTGAGAGTGCCTCAAACCGTTCAAATACATCATCAAGCGCCTCAAGCACTTGATATGCGGTCGAACTTTGCTGACCCGTACCGGGAAAGCCAAGCGTCGCAAGTGTCGCACGAAAAAAACGAGCCCAAAAATATGCCTGCGCCGACGAGGCACTGGCTTGCCAATCTTGCCAGGCACGCTGCCAGGCGGGCGACAGCTGCTCGAGCTTAGTGATAGCACTCATCCAACCAGCCAGGTTCACTTGACTGACATATTGCTGACGCCAGCGAGCATCTATCTGGGCGCGCCTCCCCATCTCAGCGACATGCCCTACGCAATGACCGGACAGCAATGCTGCACTCAACTCAACAGGAGCCGCTTGTTGTTGTTCTTTCAGCAACACAAACGTACGCAACCAAGCTAGGGCAGCACGCCCTGCCGCCCAGTCAGCTAACGGCCGCGCAACGGCAACGTTAAAGCTGTACTCGGGAACACCCCGCTCGTCACTCAAGACGCTCGTCAGAACACGACGGGCGAAAGGAACTTGAGAGTCGAGCGCGACCGCCACAATCGCAAAGCGACCCTCAGGATGCGCGTGAAGCTGAGCGCGCGCCCAATACGCGGCAGCCTGCCATTCGGACTGCGCAGTCGCACTCACCACACGAGTCAACGCCCCTGCATGAACCGCTGGTTCGCGCAACACCGAGAGGGCAATCCCACGCGCCAATAGCGCCGCACACAAGACGCCCATGCGAGGTGAAATCTCACTAAAGCCCGCCAATACAATACTGCCTGGCAATTCAAGGCCTGCCTCAATATGCTGAATCAGCCTCGCCACAGCCAAGTTCGGATCCAAGGCATCGAGCGCATGCAAGCGACTGAGGTAGCCGTCGCGCCAACGCAAAAAACTTGCATACTCTTCGTTAACAGTAGACTCATCTACCGAGATGCGCCACTCGTCGATCAACTGGGCCGCTTGCATCGCCCCCGCCGCCGCTTGTGTCACATCAAGCAGCACGCGCTCTTTTTCAAGCGTTTCAATCACTTCAGCCCACACGGTTTGCGCCGCAAAGTGATCGAGTAACAAGGTATGTTCGATGAGCCCGTCTTGAAATCCGGCACGGCTCAATTGCTGGACTAACCAGCCCGACCAAGGAGCAACCGTTGGAACTTCAGAGACTTGTTGCGCCTGCCCCGCCTGCTGCCGAGCCAGAGTTTGAATGACCCGGCGTGCGAGGCGATTATTGACGGTGATGACCGCAGTATCGCGCGCACTTCTCTCACGAAGTTCGGCGTAATCGATGAACGGTAATTCAGACAAGTTTTGCATAAAAGGCGGCCTAAAAGCCGCACATGGAGGCAATGGTTTCCCAGTTCAAACGCATTGAGGGCGATAGGTAGGCTAAAAACCCGACAGACAACACACCACCAAGCAATGCCCAAAGGCCCGCACGCAGCATCAGCGAAGCTTTGCGCGAACGTGGCGGCTTCAACGTCGCACCAGGCACATAGGGTTGAGCGGACGTGTCAACATGACCATTCACCTACGTCGTTTTAGCAAGCACTGATGGATTCAGTGGAGTTTCTCGCACCGGCAAATATAAAGCCGCAGCAATCAGAGACAAGGCAATGCCAAGCCACCAGACCAGATCATAGCTGCCGGTCACGGCCTGCACTCGACCACCAATCCACACGCCACTGAAGCTGCCGAGTTGATGCCCGAGAAAGGTCATGCCCATCAAGGTTGCACCGAAACGCAAGCCATAAATATGGCCAATCAAGCCTTGAGTCAGTGGGACAGTGCCCAGCCAGAAAATGCCCATCCACCCAGCAAAGACATAGACCACCCATGGTGAGGTTGGCATCACAAGAATCCAAATCAAACCTACCGAGCGTAACGCATATAAGCCAGCCAACAGGTTCTTTTTGCTATGCGTACCACCCAACTTGCCAGCGGTGAAAGAACCGAACACGTTGAACAGGCCAATCAAACCGATCGCGATCGCACCCGTGCTGGCATTCAGACCCTGGTCGACCACAAACGCGGGCAGATGCAAGGTGATGAACGCGGTATGAAACCCACAGACAAAATAGCCCCAAAAAATCAGATGAAACGTGGGATGCTTGAGCGCTTGGCCAATCGCCTCGAACATCGACTGCTGCGGCCCAGTGCTAGGGCCGGGTGTACCGCGCAAAAACCACGCCAAGGGCAGCGTCATCGCTAGCGTCAGCGAAAGCACCCAATACGCACCCGTCCAGTCAAGCGTATCGATTAAAAATTGCCCCGTGGGCACCACCAAAAATTGACCTAACGAACCGCCTGCACTCGCAATGCCCATCGCGGTGCTACGCGACGACATTGGAACCGTGCGCGCAATCACGGGTAAGATGACGGCAAAGGTTGTGCCGGCCTGACCCAAGCCGATCAGCAGACCAGCAGTCATGTACAACTCGAACTCAGTGCTTGAGTAGCGGGTGCCCAGCAACCCCAACGCGTAGAGCGCAGCGCATAGCGCAATCGTGCGGCCTGCGCCCAAACGATCAGCCATCATCCCAGCGCCGATCGCGCCAAAGCCCCAGGCGAGATTTTGAATCGCGAAGGCCATCGAAAAAACCTCACGGCCCCAACCGCGCTCAAGCCCCATCGGCTGAATAAACAAACCAATCGTGGCACGAACGCCCATCGCCAGCAGCACAATCAAAGTGCCAATCAAAATGGTACGCAGCGCGAGGGGATCGTCGAGTAAATCTGGTTTGGGTGTGGCTGAAGTGGGCGTCTGCGTCATGTTACGAGGTGAACTATTCTATTTTTTTGGATCGTGAATTTGCATCACAATTGCTTGAAACTGATCATAACGAAAAGCACAGGTAAAAACCAAAATTCAACAAGAAAATTGGTCCCGCCGACTGGAATCGAACCAGTGTCCCACGCTTAGGAGGCATGTGCACTATCCACTGTGCTACGGCGAGAACTTCTTTTCTTAAACCGCAAGTGTGAGTGTAACAAGTGCCCGGACTTTACCCCCTGATACCGATTAACCTCTAGGGTGATGTTGCGCGTGCAAGCTTTTGAGGCGTTCGCGTGCCACGTGGGTATAGATTTGCGTGGTTGAAATATCAGAATGCCCCAACAGCATCTGCACCACGCGCAGATCAGCGCCATGGTTGAGCAAATGTGTGGCGAAAGCGTGCCTCAACCCGTGCGGCGAAAGTGGCGCATTGACCCCTGCCAAGACTGCGTATTTCTTGATGAGCAACCAAAAAGATTGTCGCGTCATGGGCGCGGCGCGCGCCGTCACAAATAACGCGGGACTCGTGCGTTGCCCAAGCAACTGCGGGCGCGACTCGGCCAGGTAGCGCGTGATCCAGTGTGCCGCCTCGGCGCCTAACGGCACCAAACGGTCTTTACCACCTTTGCCCTGTACGACTCGCACCACCCCATCACTTAAACTCACTTCGAGCACGCCCACACCGACTAGCTCTGAGACCCTTAAGCCAGTCGCGTAGAGCACCTCTAGCATGGCGCGGTCTCGCAGACCTCGCGCCGTGTGCACGGGGGGCTGCTGCAGCAAAGCCTCGACCTGCGCCTCGGACAAGGTTTTAGGCACTCGCAAGGGCTGACGCGCCGTGGTCAGTTGCAGACAGGGATCAGCCACTACGCGTTGATGACGCAACGCCCACAAGTAGTAACGACGCAAAGTTGCCAAGCGCCGATTCGCGGTGCTTGGCTTAGTTTGAGCATGTTTTGCCGCGAACCAAGCCTCGATATCGCCACCCACAGCAGCATCCAACTCAAGCCCACGCCGCTCTCTGAGCCACTCTTCAAAGCCGATTAAATCCAACCGATAGGCAGCAAGCGTATTGGCAGCCAAGCCATCCTCAAGCCACACAGCGTCGATAAATTCACCGATCGAGGCCGATTCTTTATTACTCATAGCAAAACACCTCTAATTACAGCGATTGTGAATGAACACTACGCTTGTTGCCTGAACTGTACAACGCGACGACCTATCTTTTTTACAGCCTGCTTCGAATGATGGACAATGCTAGGGAACCACTCTCGCACACAACTCTGATGCCCGTTCACACATCCTTGACACTTGACCTACCAGACGAAACCGCTACCGAGGCGCTTGGTCAGGCCTTGGCTATCGTTGCGGCAGAACTGAGCCCAAATCCCGCTGGTTTACTCACTCCTGGGCCTGAGGCTCAGGGCAGAATTCACTTGCAAGGCGAACTTGGCGCTGGGAAAACTGCCCTGGTTCGGGCTTTTTTGCGGCACTGCAGCATTTCGGGTCGAATTAAGAGCCCAAGCTACGCACTACTTGAATCTTATAAAGTTTCTAACTTATACTTGTATCATCTTGATTTTTATAGATTTAGCGATCCTGCCGAATGGCTAGACGCAGGGTTTCGTGATCTGTTTAAAAACAAGGCACTGCTTTTGATCGAATGGCCTGAGCGGGCCGGTGATTTACTGACTGCGCCAGACTTGTTAATTCAATTGGCGTACGCGGGTGCAGGTCGCCAAGTTACGCTTAAGGCGTTCACTGAAAAAGGGATTAGATGGCTCACCGCTTTGCCTCAAACCGCGACGATGTATCGCAGCCCACCCGAGCGCTCAGCCGACGCCGCCTCTTAGGCGCAGCGTCTACCCTTTTATTGCTGCCAGTCATCCCACGCATCGCGATGGCCGCGCGCCTACTTGCCGTGCGCACTTGGCCCTCAGAAGAGTACACCCGCGTCACGCTAGAACTCGATAGCGAGCTCAAGGCTGAACACTTCACCTTAGAGACGCCACACCGCATGGTGGTGGACATCCAAGGCATCGATATCTCACCCGGGCTCAATGAATTAGTGCGCAAGGTGCGCACTGACGATCCGTACATCAATAGTTTGCGTGTCGCGCAAAATCGCCCGAATGTTGTCCGAATTGTGTTTGACCTCAAACAAGCCATTGCGCCACAGGTGTTCACACTTAAACCGGCGGGTGACTACAAGTTCAGGTTGGTGCTCGACTTTTACCCAAAGGTTCCGCTAGACCCGCTTGCCGCGCTACTGAAAAATAATCCACAAAAAATCGATGAAGATCCGCTCGCGCAGATTCTCGCCGATATCGGTCGTAACCCTAAGGGAACGACCATGGCAAGCTTGCCTGTGCTTCCCAGTTCGATTGTTCCGCCAAGCACCAGCAGAAACATTACGCCTTACAAACAAGAACGCGGTCGTCGAGTTGTGACGATTGCTTTAGATCCGGGACATGGCGGAGAAGACCCTGGCGCAATCGGCAAAGGTGGTACGCGCGAAAAAGACGTTGTGCTTGCGATTGCACAGCGATTAAAAGCAAAAATTGATGCAACACCTGGTATGCGCGCCTACCTCACGCGCGATGGGGATTATTTCGTGCCTTTGCATGTGCGCGTTGAAAAAGCTCGACGCGTGAAAGCGGACTTATTCGTCTCGATTCATGCTGATGCCTATGTACGACCCACAGCAGGCGGCAGTTCGGTGTATGTCTTATCCGCTGGCGGTGCCTCGAGCACCTCGGCCCGCTGGCTGGCAGATAAAGAAAATGCCGCTGACTTGATTGGCGGGATTAACTTAAATGTTCAAGACCCACGGTTAGCCAAAGTCTTGTTAGACTTATCGACCAGTGCACAGATCAAAGACTCGACGACCGTTGCTCAAACGATGTTGAGCGAACTCAAAAACGTGTATCGCTTGCATAAGCCTCAAGTCGAACACGCAGGGTTTGCAGTCTTAAAAGCCCCGGATATGCCCTCTATCTTGGTTGAGACTGCCTTCATCAGCAACCCCGACGAAGAACGTATGCTGCGTAACGCTGCCGATCAAGACAAGTTTGCTGTGGCCTTGCTAGGTGGCATCTCGCGTTACTTTTCTGCAAATCCTCACTTAGCCTCGATCGGGTAAGGTCTCGACCGCCTGATCGAAGGTAAGGCGCACCGCGGGTTCTAGGGAAGTTGGCGTGCAGCAAGAGCCAATGCACCACGCAAGCGCACAAAGCTCTAAAATGCAGACTTCTTTATCCTAGCGTCTGCCATGTCGACACATCGCCCAATCTGTCCCCTCCCCGATTTATTAGTTAGCCAAATCGCGGCAGGCGAGGTAATTGAGCGCCCGGCTTCTGTCCTCAAAGAGTTAGTCGAAAATGCAGTCGACTCGGGCGCGCAGTCAATTGAAGTCCGACTTGAAGCTGGCGGCATTCGTCGAATCGCTGTCATTGATGACGGCAGTGGCATCCGCGCCGAAGAACTGTCCCTTGCCTTGACGCGCCATGCAACCAGCAAAATCACCTCTCTTGCCGAACTCGAGTCAGTCGATTCGATGGGCTTTCGGGGCGAAGCCCTAGCGTCCATTGCAGCGGTCTCGCAACTGACCATCACATCGCGTACCCGCGACGCTGCGCATGCCTTCAGCTTTGAAAGTGGTATGACTGAACCTGTCGCCGCCGCGGGCGCCTTGGGCACCACCGTTGAAGTCAAATACTTATTTGATGCCGTGCCCGCACGACGTAAATTTTTACGCGCTGAGGCCACTGAATTTGGTCATTGCATCGATGCAATTGAACGGGTGGCGCTGGCGTTTCCTGAGATCGGCCTTCGAGTGTTTCACAACGAACGCGCTGTACGACAATGGCTCCCCGCCTCTGCTTTGCAGCGCATCAGCGATGTGCTTGGCTCTGAATTCAACGAGCACGGTATTGAAGTCAATGCACAAGGCGGTCCGATGTCGATCATGGGGGTCACCACGCGCCCAACGGCGGCACGCGCGCGCGCCGATCGACAATTTTTATTTGTCAATGGCCGTCACGTGCGCGATCGCACCGTGTCGCACGCCATTCGCAGCGCCTACGCTGATGTCTTGCATGGCGATCGTCAGCCTGCTTTTGTATTGTTTTTACAAATTGATCCGCTGGCTGTTGATGTCAATGTACACCCTGCCAAACACGAGGTCAGATTTCGCGACACCGGTGCGGTACATCGCTTCGTGTCGCAAACCATCACGCAAGCCTTAGCGGGCACCGCAGGCACCCATCAAGTGTCGCAAGGTGAACACGGTACGACACTGGGTGCCTTTGCGAAGCCCCTTAACGGCGGTGCTCAAACCTTTACACCGCGCTGGAACCCTGGGGCGCAGGCAGCCTTCGCCCTGCGCGAGCCTGCCTCGAATGGCCTTGATCAACCCGGCGCCTGGAAAGCACTTTACCAGCCGCTCGATGACAGCCACAAGACTGACAGCACCAGAATTGACAATCACGAAACCTGGCCCTTAGGCCGCGCCTTGGCGCAAGTTCACGGCATTTATATCTTGTCTCAAACGTCTTCGGGGTTGGCGTTGATTGACATGCATGCCGCGCACGAGCGCGTAGTCTACGAGCAACTCAAAACGGCCATCGACGCGCAAAGCTTGCCGCAACAAACACTCTTGGTGCCCGTGGTATTTCGAGTTACCGAAAAAGAGCTTGCGCTTGCCGAAGAATGCGCCGAGCAACTTAGCGCACTCGGGTTTGAATTAGCCGCTGCCGGCCCACAATCCATGACCTTGCGCTCGGTGCCGGCCATGCTGGCTCGCGGCGATCTCGAGGCCTTGGCGCGCGGCGTACTGCGCGACATCGAACACGTGGGCGCCAGCCGCTTACTAACCGAACAACGCAATACCTTACTGGCCACCATGGCGTGTCACGGTGCAGTGCGTGCAAACCGGCAACTGACAATCGAAGAAATGAACGCGCTGCTGCGCCAGATGGAACACACCGAACGCGCAGATCAATGCAATCACGGGCGCCCAACCTGGGTGCACTTTAGCGTGTCAGATCTCGACAAATTATTTTTGCGAGGTCAATGAGTCTGCATCCACAGGCGCCGCTGATTTGCATTGCTGGGCCCACCGCTTCTGGCAAAAGTGCAGCAGCGCGTGCCATTGCTCGGCGCTGGCCAGTTGAAATTATCAACGTGGATTCTGCAACCATTTATCGCGGCATGGATATTGGCACTGCCAAACCCAATGCGCACGAACGTGATGAAGTTACTCATCACTTGCTAGATATTCTTGATCCAGCCAACAGCTATTCTGTTGCAAGTTTTCGACGCGACGCCTTGCAATGTATACATGACATTCAATCACGCGGCCACCTCCCCCTGTTGGTAGGTGGCACGATGATGTATTTCAAAGCCTTGCGTGATGGCTTAAACGACCTGCCCGCCGCAGATCCAGAAATTCGCAAGGCACTTGAGGCCAGTGCAGCGGCAGAGGGCTGGCCCGCGATGCATGCCAGGCTAAAAACGATTGACCCTGTGACGGCACAACGCCTGTCACCGAACGATAGTCAGCGTATTGGTCGTGCCCTTGAAATCTGGCAAATTAGCGGGCAGCCCATGTCTGCCCTGTTAGGCGCCACACAACCCGCAGACGAACCCGTCGCAACAATCACGTTAAGCCTCGAACCACTTGAACGCAGTCTGCTACATACACGCATCGCCGAGCGTTTCGATCAGATGCTTGAACTCGGTTTATTGGCAGAGGTGCAAGCGCTGCATGCTCGGGGCGATTTGCACCCAGGACTACCTTCGGTTCGTTGCGTGGGGTATCGGCAACTCTGGGCAATGCTCGAAGGCGAACTAGACTTAAAACAGGCTAGAGAGCAAGCCATTTCGGCCACCCGTCAACTGGCAAAGCGTCAGATGACCTGGCTGCGTAGCCAACCCAGCCGACACATCATCGACGCGTGCTCACCGAGTGCAATCGATCAGGTGGTACAGGCGATTTCTAAAATTACTGATCCACCTTAATCCCAGCGTCGCGCATGGCCTTGCCCCAAAAGTCGAGGTCTTTCGTAATTAAGGTCGCAAAACTTTGCGTTGAACCATACAAGGGGGCAAGTCCGGGCGACCCGTTGCGCCGCGCCTTTGGTTTGCTTAAATTACAACAGTTTGCGCTGCACCTTCTGCAGATTCGCGAATATCGCCTAACTCATACACCGTTTCGCCTTGTGCACGCAACGCAGCGCTGATTGTCTGCGCATGTTCAGGTGCCACCACGGCAACCATTCCAATACCGCAGTTAAACACGCGATACATTTCAGCATCAGCAACGCCACCCTGCTGTTGCAACCAAGAAAAGAGCTGGGGCATCTGCCAGGCATCGCGGTGCAAATGCGCTTGTAAACCTTTCTGCAAAATACGGGGTACGTTATCGAGTAAGCCGCCACCTGTTATGTGTGCCAAGCCTTTGATCTGACCTTCAAACTGCGCCAATACCGCCAGCACTGGCTTGACGTACAAGTGGGTAGGGGCCATCACAACGTCACCCAAGGGACGACCGTGAAAATCCTGCTCGGGTCGTGCACCGGCCCGTTGCAAAATCTTGCGCAACAACGAAAAGCCATTTGAATGCGCACCGCTTGAAGCCAAGCCCAATACGACGTCGCCCGGCCGAATCGATTTGCCATCGATGAGTTTAGATTTTTCGGCGGCACCCACTGCGAAGCCCGCCAAATCGTATTCGCCGTCGGGATACATCCCCGGCATTTCGGCCGTTTCACCGCCAATCAAGGCACAACCCGATAATTCGCAGCCATGCGCAATGCCACCGACAACTTGAGCAGCGACATCGACCGACAATTTGCCACAAGCAAAATAATCCAAGAAAAATAAAGGCTCGGCGCCCTGCACCAAAATATCGTTGACGCTCATGGCCACCAAATCAATGCCCACCGTGTCGTGGCGCTGCCAGTCGAAGGCCAGTTTGAGCTTAGTGCCAACACCATCAGTGCCAGAGACTAAAACGGGCTCTTTAAAGCGTTTAGGCACTTCAAAAAGCGCACCAAAGCCTCCAATCCCTGCCAGAACACCCTCGCGCATCGTGCGTGCCGCCAACGGCTTGATGCGGTCAACGAGCGCGTCTCCGGCATCAATGTCAACGCCCGCATCGCGGTAAGTGAGGGGTGCTTGTGGTTGGGTCATAAGAAAAAGCCAAGGTTATGTGACAATTGCGGAGATTTCCCCGTGTTTATATCTAATTTTACGATGAGTCGATGAGTCGGCAGTTACTTCTAGAAATCATCCCCGCGCCGGGGCCCACCTTGAACAACACCGTTGTGGGGTCAAACGCGGCCGCAATCGAGGCTGCAAGCGGGCTCGCGCCGGGTCGCGCCCTCTATCTCTGGGGCCCGCCGGGTGCCGGGCGCAGTCACGTTCTGCGTGCGATTGCCGCTGAAAAATCGTCGATTTTCTTTGATGTAGCCGTACCGGCCACTGAGATCTTGGCTTGGGCCACGCGCCCGCTTTCAAGTTCAGACCTCAAATTGGTCTGCGTCGACGACATCCAAGACATGACCCCCGAGCAGCAGGCCAGCGTATTTGCCCTGTACAATTGCTGGCGCGAACTTGCTTCAACAGAACACGCTTTTGCACTAGCTGTCACAGGTGACCGTGCGCCTATGATGCTTTCGCTGCGCGAAGATTTGCGCACGCGTTTGGGTTGGGATTTGATCTTTCGCCTTGACCCATTGTCTGATCAAGAAAAATTCGAAGCCATACAAACTTATGCTCAACGACAGGGCTTACCACTGTCTGCAGAAGTGCTTGACTGGACGTTGACTCATTATTCACGCGACATTCGTCAACTATTTGCCCTCGTCGATGCCCTTGACCGCTATTCGTTGTCAAAGCACCGCAGCGTCACAGTACCGCTCTTGCGCTTAATGCTTGCGGATCGCGATTTTTTGCAGTCTTCTATTCCTTTTGCCTGACACTTTACGTTGTGAGCAACACCTACCTATGACTAGCCAACGCTTGGCCCTCTTTGATCTGGATCACACACTGCTGCCACTTGACAGCGATCACCAATGGGCTGAATTTCTTGCCAAATCGGGGCGCGCCGGCGACCCGGTTCAAGCACTAGCACGCAACGAAGATCTAATGAACCGTTACAACGCAGGCGATCTAACCGCTGAGCAGGCTGCGGAGTTTATGCTGGGTTTGCTGGCAGCGCACCCGCCTCATTTATTGGCGGCTTGGCACGAAGAGTACATGCAACGGGTGATTCGCCCTGCCATGACCGATCAGGCACACGCGATCGTACAAAAACATCTTGCCGCGGGCGATCTCTGTGCCATCGTCACGGCCACCAACAGTTTTGTCACAGCACCCATTGCGCGTGCGTTTGGCATACCCACTTTGATTGCCACTGAACCCGAGTATCTTGCAGGGCGCTACACCGGAAAAATCCATGGCACGCCTAGCTTCAAACATGGCAAAGTGCTGCGCGTCAACGCCTGGCTTGCCACCCTAAACCGTAGTTTGAAAGATTTTGACGAATCCTATTTCTATAGTGATTCGATCAATGATCTGCCGCTACTTGAGGTGGTGACACACCCTG
The DNA here is from genome assembly GCA_947484295.1 of Alcaligenaceae bacterium. Lineage (GTDB taxonomy): Bacteria > Pseudomonadota > Gammaproteobacteria > Burkholderiales > Burkholderiaceae_B > Zwartia. The sequence goes on from CANKOW010000002.1 coordinate 24,252, forward strand.
TCGTCACCAACCCAAGTCCCAGTCTGCTCAACGTTGCTCAAGAACGTAATTGGCCAGTCTTAAATCTCTTTACTGCGTTGGCCGATCATAAATCCTGATGATTACAGACACTCTTAAACGCTTTGTTGGCAAACTCTTTGGTCAACGCTCAACCGGTCTGCAACGCATCGGTCAAGACAAACACGGCATTGACCGCCGCAACGTCTCGCGTCACGCCATTAAAGTCTGCGAGGTGCTTCAGCGCGAAGGGTATCAAGCTTACATCGTGGGCGGCGCGGTGCGCGATCTTATCGTGGGGCTCGAGCCCAAAGACTTTGACGTCGCCACTAACGCAACCCCCGAGCAAGTGCGCCCGCTGTTCAGACGCGCGCGCATCATCGGACGGCGCTTTCAATTGGTACACGTCGTGTTTGGACAAGAGATCATCGAAACCTCAACGTTTCGCGCACCAGCTTCTGAGTCGCAAGCGACAGACGAAAATGGTCGCATCTTGCGTGACAACGAATTTGGCACTCATCAGCAAGATGCCGCGCGTCGTGATTTCACGATTAACGCACTGTATTACGACCCCACCACCGAAGATGTGATTGATTATCATCAAGGTGTTGAAGATCTGAAACACCGCGTTGTGCGAATGATCGGTGACCCGCGCACACGCTATCGCGAAGACCCTGTGCGCATGCTGCGCGCCGTGCGCTTTGCCGTCAAACTCAATGGCAAAATTGATCCCGCCTCTGAAGAGCCGTTGCAATCGATGGCAGGCTTAATCGAAAACGTACCTGCTTCGCGTTTGTTTGACGAGATGCTGAAATTGCTCACCTGTGGGCACGCGATGGACTGCCTGCAGCGACTGCGCCAAGATGGCTTGCATCAAGGCATGCTGCCCTTGCTCGATGTTGTGCTCGAGCAACCCAGCGGTGCCGCGTTTATTGAACTGGCTCTCGACCGCACTGACCATCGCGTTCGCGCGGGCAAAACTGTCAGCCCAAGCTTTTTATTCGCAGCGTTGCTATGGCATCAGGTCGAATTGCGCTGGCAACAATTACAAAAGCAAGGTGAGGTTGGCATCCCCGCCTTAATGCAAGCGGCTGACTCTGTGCTGGATGAGCAAACCGAAAAACTGGCGATTCAAAAACGCTTTAGTGCAGATATGCGTGAGATCTGGTTCATGCAGCCTCGCTTTGATCGTCGCCTGCCCAAGTCAATCTGGCGCATGATCGAGCAGCCTCGCTTTCGTGCAGCGGTTGATTTTCTTCAGTTGCGTGCGGCCGCTGGCGACTTTGACAGCGTGCTGGCGCAGTGGTGGATGGATCTGGCCAATGCGGATGATTCAGGCAAAGCCGACATGATCGAAGATTTAAACAAATTGCCTCGCGAGAGCGCGACGGGTGCACCGCGCGCGCGCCGCCGTCGGCGCAGCCTCAGAGCAGTGGTCGGGCAACAAGACGCACCGTTTGTTGAATAAGCACTCCCTGCCAATGAGCATGTCTATGTCTACAACTGTCGAGCTTGGGACGATGCCAAGTCACTTTTACCAGCACCCATGAGAACTCTCGCGTACATCGGGCTTGGGGCGAATTTAGGCGATGCTCGGCAAACAATCGCAGCCGCAATTGACGCGCTACGTCAGTCAAGTGGCATCTTGACACTAAAACAAGCGCCGCTCTACAGCAGTGACCCCGTCGATGCGCAAGGCCCCATCTTTATCAATACCGTTGTTGCGATTGACACCACGCTTGAGCCCTTAAGCTTGCTTGATCGCTTACAAGCCATCGAGCAAGAGCACGGACGCGAACGACCCTACCGCAACGCGCCACGCACGCTTGATCTTGACCTACTGTTGTATGGCACGTTCACGATTGAAACTCCGCGCTTAAGCGTGCCTCATCCGCGCATGCACCAACGCGCCTTTGTGCTGCGCCCGTTGCAAGACCTCGCACCAGCCTTGCAACTTGCGCAAGGAAGTTTCGCAACCTTACTCGCTCGCTGCCAAGATCAAAAGTTAGATCGACTGGTTAATTGAGAGACCAACCGACTCACCGATTGATTGGTTGATTAGTTTATGGGTCGACCTATCGACAGGGTGAACACCTGAGCAATTAAATCGCTTTGTCAGCGAGCAGCTTCGCTACAGTGCTTTCAGGCACACCTAACTCTTTGAGGATGGCTCTGGTGTGCTCACCGATGCCAGGGATCGGATCCATACGCGCGTCAAACTGATTATTAGTGGCTGGTGGCAACAATGCAGGTAACAGGCCAACAGGGCTCTGCACCTCGGTCCACCGATTACGCGCTTTGAGTTGTGGGTGAGCCCAAACATCTTTCATCTCATTGACGCGAGCGTTGGCGATCTGCGCCTCTTCAAGCTTTTGCTCAACCTGGGCGATCGTCATCTTTGAAAACAGCTTGACAATCACCGCACGCAAACGCGCGCGATTGGCGGTGCGCTTTGTGTTGTTATCAAACTCTGGATCAATCGCCAGCGCTTTTTGCTCAATCACTTTTTCACAAAAGATCACCCACTCGCGCTCGTTTTGCAGACCCAACATGATCGTATTGCCATCACCCACCGGAAAAGGACCGTAAGGGTAAATCGTGGCGTGCGACGCACCCGCACGCGGCGGTGGTGCAGCGCCTTCAAAGGCGTAATACATCGGAAAACTCATCCACTCGACCATGCTTTCAAGCATCGAAACATCAAGATGGCTACCGAGCCCTGTTTTATGACGCAAGAGCAATGCATTCAAAATACTTGAATAGGCATACGAACCCGCTGAAATATCTGCAATCGAGCAACCGGCCTTAGAGGGTTCGTCAGCCGAGCCGGTCACCGACACAAAACCACTTTCACTTTGAATCAGCAGATCGTAGGCCTTTTTTTTCTCGTAGGGCCCACCCTCGCCGTAACCAGAGATATCGCACACGATTAACTTAGGAAATTTGGCATGTAGCGCATCAAACGACAAGCCCATGCGCGCGGCTGCGCCGGGCGCCAGATTTTGCACCAGCACATCAGCTTGCGCCAACAACTGTTCAAGAACTGGGCCTGCATCCGCGTGCTTCAAATCAAGCGTCAGGCTTTCTTTCGAACGATTGGTCCAGACAAAATGCGACGCCATGCCGCGCGTGCGCTCGTCATACTTCCGCGCAAAGTCGCCAACACCTGGGCGCTCGATCTTAATCACGCGCGCGCCCATGTCTGCAAGCTGACGCGTGCAAAAGGGTGCTGCAATCGCGTGCTCAAGACTTACTACAGTGATGCCTTCTAAGGGCAGCGGGCCCTTCTTGCCGCCCTTCGAGGCTGCTGCGTGCTTAGTATTTGTGTTCATGCTTCAAACCTCAGTTCAGCCTGATGTGCAAGGGTGCCATCTTGTTCGGCCCAAAGTTTAGCCTCGCCCGGAGCGGTCACAGCACCAGCAACATCAAAAGCGGTTGGCGCAATCAAAGGACGTAAACCTCGGTACGACAAATGCTTAAGCGTTGCACTGGGGTGAGCCTGAACAAATGCCTGGCACATTAAGGTGGCAATCAACGGACCATGAATCACCAAGCCTGGATAGCCTTCTTTTTCGGTGACGTAGGGATGGTCGTAATGAATACGATGGCTATTGAACGTCACAGCCGAGTATCTAAAGAGTAGTACCGCGCTAGGGTCAACGGGTTGCCTCCACTGCGACGCTGGTGCGGGCTCAGTGCCCTGAAGCTTTGGCGGGCTTGGCTCACGATAAACAATATCTTGCTCTTCGCTGACGACGAGTTTGCCGTTTTGCATGATGTCGTGCTTAACGGTGACAAATAATAATGAACCGGTGCGACCCGCTTTTTCTTTGATCGCGGTCACTGTCGAGGTTTTGTGTGCCTCGGTACCAACAACTAAACCACCATCAAACCCAACCCGACCACCGGCCCACATCCGATTGCGATTGTCGGCAGGCGGCAAGAAACTACCGCGAGCGGGATGGCCATCGGTACCAGTCTGCGCGACTGGCACGGTCTCTAAAAAAAACGCCCAATGCCAAAGCGGTGGCAACACAGTGCCTAGCTTTGGGATCGGACGCCCAAGCGTCACAGCGATACGCGCCGCATGCCCGGGATCCATCCGGTCTACTACAGTCTGAGATTTACCTAACCACGCACTCAAATCAGTCGGTGACATCTAAATCCCTTAAACCACTTCGAGTTCTTGCATACGTTGCAGGTGAAAGTTTGTGTCACCGAGCAACATCTCGGTGTAAGTGAGTCGCTTGAAATAATCTCCGACCTCAAGCTCATCGGTCATCCCCATCCCACCATGCAACTGCACCGAAATCTCACCCACCAAACGCGCGGCAGCGGCGACCTCGACTTTACTCATCGACACCAAACGACTGCGCTTCGCGGCATCTGGTTCGCCAAGCGCAATCGCGGCGACATAGGTCATTGACAACCCCATTTCAGATTGAATCAACATGTCGCCTAAGCGATGCTGTAACACCTGAAACGCGGCAAGTGGCTGGCCGAACTGCTGACGCGTTTTTAAATATTGAATCGTGCTGTCGGTCAGATAGGCCATTGCACCGCAGGCATGCGCACACAAGGCGGTGATGCCGTAATCAAGCGCCAAGGCCAACAATTGCTCGGCCTGTACACCGCTTGCGATTAGGTGCTCGGCTGACACACTCACGTCTTTCAAGTGGATCGTGGCAGCGCGCGAACCATCAAAGGTTGGGTAATCTTGAACCGAGACACCAGAGGTATCTGCAGGAACCAAAAACAAGGCAACCGCACCATCAAGCAACGCCGATACAATTACCGCTTGGGCTCCGGCACCATGCCAAACCAACATCTTGCGGCCTTCAAGCGTATAGCCCTCTTTAGACGCTGTCGCACGCGTGCACAAGGGGCGCTGCGAATCACGCTCGCCCTGTTCTTGCCACGCCACCGCCAAGACTGCGTCACCCTCTGCGTGAGCGGTCAGCCAACGGTGCTTGAGCGCCTGATTCTGGCTGTTGGACAGTAGCGTCACCGCGATCACTGCGCTTGAAATCGCAGGTTCACTGACAAGACCGCGTCCAAGCTCTTGGTGCACCGCAAGCATGGTGGCAGGTGTTTCAGCAAACCCACCAAATTCTTCAGGCACCATCAGGCCGGCCACGCCTAGCTCAACCAAACTCGCCCAGGCATTGCGATTCAACACGCCAGCCTTTTGACGCTCGCGACGCTTGGGTCGCGACCAATTGTCTTCGACCAACCTGCGCAAACTATCGGTCAACATGCGCTGTTCTTGTGAGTATGTGAAATCCATTTTTATACCCCGATGATTTGCTTGGCAATGATGCCTTTTTGCACTTCGTTGGTACCGCCATAGATGGCCGTCTTGCGCATATCAAAGTATGCAGCAGCCGCGGCCGGCGAGTACTCGGGGCTTGGTCCATGATCCTCCGACTGCGCAAACATCCACTCGGGGTCGTAGGGCCAGGCGTCAGCGCCCGCCACTTGCATTTGCAAACGCGCAAGCTCCATCTGCAGTTCAGAGCCACGAATTTTTAAGATCGACGCCTTCGGCCCCGGATCCGTTTCACCCGCAGCGACGCGCAGCACCATGAGTTCAAGCGCTAGCAACTGACCTTCTACGCGATTGATACTGTCACGCACGCGGGTGCTCAAGCTTAAAGCTTCGCCGCTTGCCATCGTACGCTCAGCCAAAGATTTCAAAATCGCAAGTTCACGATGGCAGTGACCGATACCGGCAATCCCGCCTCGCTCGTGTCCAAGCAAATATTTTGCGTAAGTCCAACCTTGGTTTTCTTCACCCACTAGGTTCTCTATTGGCGCTTCGACGTTTTCAAGCCAAACCTCATTGACCTCAGCACCGCCATCCAGAGTCCTAATGGGACGCACCGTGACGCCCGGTTGCTTCATGTCAATTAAGATCATCGAGATGCCGCGCTGCGCTTTTGCGCTCGTGTCGGTACGCGTCAAACAGAAGATCCAGTCGGCGTGATGCGCCATGGTGGTCCAGGTTTTTTGACCGTTAATAACGTAGTGACCACCCACACGTTCGGCGCGCGTCTTTAAGGAGGCCAAGTCAGAGCCAGAGCCCGGCTCTGAATAACCCTGACACCACCAATCTTCTAACCGCAACATACGCGGCAAGAAATGATCTTTTTGTGCTTGAGTGCCATACTTCATGAGCACAGGGCCAATCATGCTCAACCCAAACGGGATCAAGCGCGGCGCACCGGCCTTAAACGACTCAATCTCAAAAATCAAACGCTGAACCGGGTTCCAGCCTGTGCCACCGTATTCTTTGGGCCAACTCGGCGCACCCCAGCCGTGATCCGTCAGCGTGTTGTGCCAAAACACAAACTCTTCGCGGGTGACGCGGTGGTGTGCAAACGCCTTTGCACGCAGCGCAGCAGGTAATTTGGCATTAACAAAATCTTGCACCTCTTGACAAAAGGCGCGCTCTTCGGTGGTCCAGGTCAGATCCATAGGTTTTCTCCTCGATGCGCCATCTTAACGCCCCAATTCAAGCCGAGAATCTCGGATTTTGGAAGTCGAGGTTCTGCAAGCCCAAATCCACCTACAATTGCGGCGAAACCATCTAAATAATGTCTGAGGAGACACTCATGAAAACCCTAATTCAAGCCTGCGCACTCTCGATTGTGGCCTTGGGGCTCAGCGCCCCCGCCACGGCCGCCTGGCCAGAAAGACCCATCACCCTGATTGTGCCTGCGGCACCAGGCGGCACCACAGACATCACGGCCCGCTTACTGAGCGAAAAGCTCGGGGCAGCGTTAGGCACCACCGTGGTCATTGAAAATCGCGCGGGTGCGGCCGGCATCATCGGCACACAGGCGTTGTTGCGCTCAGCCCCTGACGGCTACACCATTGGCTTTGGCAACATCGGCCCAAACGGCATTAACTACAGCCTCTATAAAAATCTGCCCTATAAGTCGACTGACTTTGCGCCCATTACTTTGGTAATTTCAGTACCAAATGTTTTGGTCGTCAACAGCAAGTCGCCCTACAAATCGGTCAAAGAGCTCGTTGACTCGATCAAGAACGACCCGAAGGGAAACTATTCCTATGGTTCGCCCGGCACAGGCCAATCACCCCATATGTCATCCGAGATGTTTTCGCAGCGTACGGGGTTGACGCTTACACACGTACCTTACAAGGGAATGGGCCCTGCCGTTGCAGCATTGCTTGGCGGGCAAGTGACCTTTGTCTTCGACAATCTGCCGAGCTCAATCCCTTTTATTCGCTCTGGGCAGTTTCGCGCGTTAGCCGTGACAGGCGAGCAGCGCTCACCTCAGCTACCTGAAATCCCCACTATGGCCGAGGCTGGGATCAAAGACATGGTCGTGACCGCATGGTTTGGTTTCGTTGCACCGGCCGGCACGCCCGCTGATGTCGTCAACAAAATCCAACAAGCCACCAAAAAAGTGCTTGAGATGTCTGACATCAAAGAACGCTTTGCCACGATGGGGGGCATTCCCGGTGGCGGTACTCCTGCCGAGTTCGGTGCCTTTATGGATAAAGAGCAAGCCAGCTGGAGAAAAATTGTCGAAGCCGCCAAGCTATCACTGGATTAAACATGATTGACAAAATCAAGCAGTCGCTTGAAGACGCGATCTTGCCTCTTCAAAACGGCGCTTCGATCATGGTGAGTGGTTTTGGCGAGGCGGGTATCCCCTTTGAGCTGTTGCATGCCGTGCTAGATAAGGGGCTGCGTGACCTCACGATTATCAGCAATAACGCGGGTACCCACGAGGTGGGTATTGCCGCGCTGATCAAGGCCAGACGCGTTCGCAAAATCGTCTGCTCGCATCCGCGACCGATTAATTCGGAAACTTTCTTAGCTGCCTATCGGGCGGGGCAGGTTGAACTTGAGTGCATGCCACAAGGAACGCTCGCAGAGCGCTTGCGCGCTGCGGGCGCCGGCCTGGGCCCCTTTTTTACCCCTACCGGTTTTGGTACCTTAGTGGCTGAAGGCAAAGAGCAACGCGTGATTGATGGCAAAGGCTACATTCTTGAGCAACCGCTTCACGGCGACGTGGCGTTGGTGCGAGCCCATCTTGGCGATCGCTGGGGCAATCTGACCTACCGTTGGGCGGCGCGCAATTTTGGGCCCGTCATGTGCATGGCCGCCAAACACACGATCGCTCAGGTCAATCGCGTAGTCACTTTGGGAGACTTGCCCCCAGAGCAGGTCATGACACCAGGCATTTTTGTTCAAGCCGTTGTCGCGACTGGAGGCGAACGATGAATAGCACGACCGCAAAACAAGTTTCTGAGGGCACGAAGCCACAGACCTCGTACACGCCCCTGTCACGCAATGACATCGCTTATCTCGTAGCGCATGATTTTCCGGATGGGGCAGTTGTGAATCTGGGCATCGGCATGCCAACCTTGGTGGCAAATTTTTTACCAGCAGACCGCGAGATTTTGCTGCAAAGTGAAAATGGCATTTTAGGGATGGGTGGTGCGGCGAGCGGTGACGACATTGATCTAGACATTATCAATGCGAGTCGCACTCCGGTGGTCTTGCTGCCTGGCGCCTCGATTACCGAGCACACGATTGCCTTCGCGATGATGCGCGGTGGCCACTTAGACTACTCGGTGTTGGGCGGTTTTCAAGTCGCCGAAAATGGCGATCTCGCAAACTGGCTCACCGCAGGGCCCGACGCGATTGCCGCCATTGGCGGCGCGATGGATTTGGCGGTGGGTGCCCGAGAAGTCATCGTCATGATGGAACACGTCACCAAAGACCAAGCACCCAAGCTGTTACCAGCCTGCACCTATCCACTCACGGCGGCGGGGGTCGTCAACGTGATTTACACCGATTTGGCGATCATCGATGTGGCAGCAAGCGGCTTCGTGGTGCGCGCCATACTCGAGGGGCTCACGGTAGAAACCCTAGCAAAGAAAACCGGGGCGACCTTAGCGATTTCGGATAAGCTAGCTGTGATTCGTCGTAATGCGCAGGGCGATCCTGTGTACACATCAGTTTGACAAGCGCGCCCGAGGCGCAGCCGCTTACGGTGACTTCATCGCAAGCCCCACCGATTAAAACAAAGGGACACACCATGCTTCAAACATTTATCACAAAGAGCACGCGTTGGATGCTCGGTTTAGTCTGCTTGACGTTGAGCGGTTTAACGTTGGCTCAGAGCAACGCCAATCAACCCATCACCTTGATCATTCCCTATCCACCCGGTGGCAGTTCAGATATGCTGGCACGCCCCATGCTGCCAGAGCTACAGAAGAAATTAGGCCAAACGATTGTGCTGGATTACAAAGCTGGTGCGGGCGGCACGATCGCCACGAGCGCCCTCGCCCGCGCCAAGCCCGATGGCCAAACAATTATTATGATACTCACTGCACACGCGATCAACGACGCACTTTATCCAAAACTACCCTATGACACGCGTAAGTATTTTGCGCCTGTTTCACTAGTGGCAACCTTGCCACTGTTGGTCGCCGCCCCCCTAAGCTCACCCTTCAACACAATCACTGAGCTGATTTCCTACGCTAAAGCCAATCCAGACAAACTTTCTTATGCCTCTGCAGGCAACGGTAATACCAGCCACCTTTCTGTCGAGTTATTTAAAACACTGACTGGCACAAAGATGGTTCATATCCCCTACAAAGGCAGCGGCCCCGCTGTGATTGCCATGTTGGGCAATGAAGTGTCATTTATGTTCGATAGCATTTCGACTTCGTTTCAACAGGTTAAGGCCGGCAAACTGAAAGCGGTTGCAGTCAGTAGCCTTGCGCGTGCTTCGATTTTGCCCAACACTCCCACCATAGCCGAGACCTTGCCTGGGTTTGATGTAACAGTCTGGTACGGTATTTTGGCACCTGCAGGGACACCTGAAGCAGCGATCAACAAACTGAGTCAAGCCTTTGCCGAAGTGGCGACCGACCCAAAAGTGCGCGCCCAGTTGGCTGAAAGCGGCTATGCAACAATCGGTTCAACGCCGGCCGCTTTCGGCAAACATATTGACGCCGAACTCATCAAATGGAGTAAGGCAGTAAAAGACTCCGGCGCGACGATTCAATAGGCCAATAGACTCGGCTCCAAAAGCGATTCAGACACTCCGTAAAAACACGACGAGAAAATACTCATGTCAAAAAAAGTTGCACAACACACGCGTACCCTAGCGGCCAGCCTTGCAGGCGCCTTAGTGATGGCAACCGCCCTCACCGTGCCTGCTCAAGCACAAACAAACTGGCCCGAGCGCCCCATCAAGCTGATTGTGGGCTACCCGCCGGGTGGGCCCGTTGACGTCACAGGCCGAACCTTTGCGCGCTTCTTGAGCGAACAACTCAAGCAATCAGTGGTCATTGAAAATCGCGCCGGCGCCAGCGGCATGTTGGGTGCAGACGCGACTGCAAAGGCGACCCCAGACGGCTACACGCTGAACTTTATCGCCAGCCCCACGATGACGATCTCTCCGATCGTTCAGCGCACAAAACTCTTTGATCCTCGTCAAGATTTCACCATGCTTGGTTCGGTCGTGAATTACACCAACGTGCTGCTGATTGGGCCGCAAATCCCTGCTAAGACGGTTGCAGAACTCGTCGCGTTTGCCAAAGCGAATCCAGACAAAGTGTCGTTCGGTTCTGCGGGGTTTGGCGGCTCAAACCATTTGTCAGCAGAGTTGTTGGTTCAATCCACCAATGCGACGATGCTGCACGTACCTTACAAGGGTAACTCGCCGGCCATGATGGATGTCATCAGCGGCAAAATCACCTTTATGTTTGATATCACCAGCACCGGTAAGGTGTTCGTCGATAGTGGTCAGGCACGTGCGCTAGCTGTGACGTCAAAACAGCGTAATCCGAGCCTGCCTAATGTCCCAACGATGATCGAAGCCGGTATCGCTGATTACGAAGTAGTGGGTTGGCTCGCTGTGGCAGGCCCCAAAAATTTGCCCGCTGCGGTTGTGAGCAAACTTTCGAGCGCGCTTGAGCTTGCCAAGCAAGACCCGGCCTTTCGCAAGACCGTCGAAGATGGTGGCTACACCATCGACCAGGCAAGCCCTAAAGAACTTCACGCACGCATCTTGAGCGAGTATGCGATGTGGGAGCGCGTGATCACTAAAGGTAACCTTCAGCAGTAACGGCTAGCCTTTACAGCAACATTGGCACATTGCGTCACCGAGCGAAACACTGCGTAAAGCTGGGAGACAACTATCGGTACGGTTAGAGTATGCACCGCCTGTTTTACATTTATCGTTTTGCTTAAGGCAGTTTCATGAACACCATCTCAACATTGCAACACCTCTTAGCCCAAACGCGTCTCCCAGTAATTGGTGCACCAATGTTTTTAGTATCGGGCACCGACCTTGTTGTTGCCCAGTGCACCGCAGGCGTGATTGGTACGTTTCCAACCTTGAATGCTCGCCCCCAAGAAGACCTGCCAAACTGGTTAACCGAAATCAAAACACGTTTATCGGCTTACAAAACACAGCATCCTAATGCCGTGGTGTCACCGTTTGGCGTGAACCTGATTGTGCACCCCTCCAATCCACGCTGGGAGGGCGACCTAGAAATTTGCGCGCAGCACGAGGTTCCTCTTTTTATTACCTCACTGCATGCACCCAACTCCGTTGTGAATCGCGTACATCCTTACGGTGGAATCGTGCTGCACGATGTCACCAATGCACGCCATGCACGCAAGGCCATCGACGCCGGAGTAGACGGGCTGATTCTGGTCGCGAACGGCGCCGGTGGCCATGCCGGCACGCTCAATCCAATCGCTCTGGTCAACGAAATTCGCAGTTTCTATAGCGGCCCGATTATTCTTTCTGGTTGTATCTCGCACGGCAAAGACATCCTAGCCGCGCGCGCGTTGGGCTGTGACTTTGCCTACCTAGGTACCCGCTTTATTCCCACCACCGAATCGATGGCACCTGATCGCTATCAAAATATGGTGATTGATGCCGATGCCGCTGAAATTCTTTACTCACCCTACTTTACTGGCGTACCCGGTAACTATTTAAAAGCCAGCATCATTGCAGCAGGGATCGAACCCGAAGACGTCTTGGCCGCCAAAGTGGGCGGCTCGGTGTCGCTCAATAAAGACTTACGCCCCAAGGCTTGGAAAGACATTTGGGGCGCAGGTCAAGGCGTAGGTGCCATCGACACGATTATGTCGGTGCGTGAACTGGTTGATCAACTGATCGTTGAATACGAGCAAGCCAAACGCGACGTACTGCGTTAAGCATTGCACTCAACCATCGATAGTGGTTAACCACCTCACGGTGGCGACCGTTTGCAACAACTGCTGAAGTCAATCGTCAACCTTGATATTCGCAGCGCGAATGATCTCGCCCCATTTTTTGATTTCATTGGCTAAAAAGGCGCGAAACTCTTCGGTTGTGCCAGGCGCAGGCTCGGCGCCTGCAGCCATGAGGGCTTGGGCGGTTTTAGGGTCAGATAGCACCTTCACCATATCGGCATTTAAACGCGCGACCGCAGCGGCTGGTGTCCCGGCCGGGGCAACCACCCCAGTCCATGAGTAAGCTTCGTAGTTCGGCAAGCCCGCTGAGGCGATCGTTGGTACCCCAGGGAAAAATACCGAGGGCGTGGGGTTACCCACACCCAACGCGCGAATTTTGCCCGATTTGATAAAAGGCAAAGCTGAAGGGCCGTCAGCAAACATCAACTGCACCTGACCACCCACCAAGTCTTGCATGGCGGGCGCACTGCCCTTGTAAGGGATGTGTTGCATGGTAGTGCCCGCCATGCTGTTAAACAGCTCGCCAGCCAGATGCGTACCACCGCCCGTACCAGACGAGCTGTACGACAGCTTATTAGGATTGGCCCGAGCGTAGGCAATCAGCTCTGCGACTGTATTGGCGGGCACGCTAGGATGCACCACCAAGACGATCGGAAAGCGCGCAGCTAACCCGACAGGCACGAAATCTTTTTGAATGTCATAGCTTAAATTTGGCTTTAAGCTTGGAAGCACCGCATGATGGATGGCGGCAAAGAAAAAATTGTAGCCATCCGGCGCGGCTTTAGCCGCCGCCTGCGCGCCCACAATACCGCCCGCGCCAGCCTTGTTTTCGATTGGGGTGGTCACTGACCACAGCGCGGCCAGCGGTTGCGCGGTTAAGCGAGCCGTCGTGTCCACAGGACCACCTGGTGGAAACGGCACAATGAAACTCACGCTGCGCTCTGGCCACTTATCTTGCGCTTGCGCGACCACCGCCGTGAGACTCACAGCAAACCCAACCGTCGCGAGCCCTGTACACATCACTCGTAAAAATAAGTGCTTAAACATTAACGTCCTTTTTAATAAGGGTTATCCCTGATATTTTCGAAAAACTTCTTGTTCAACCGATGGCCAAGCAATATTCCAAACCACTGAAGTCTCGCATTGTGAATGCTGAACAAAGCACACTTTAGATTCACTCTACTATGATGGCTATAGAATACCCTGCACGAGGGTTATTTTTTTGTGACACGACACGTGTCACGCAATTAGATCGTTAAAACGATTGAACTGGAGAGCATGAGATGAGTGGAATGTTGGCAGGTAAAGTCGCTGTTGTCACTGGCGCAGGCGGCGGAATTGGGCGCGGTATTGCGATGGCAATGGCCGCGGCTGGCGCAAAAGTCGTGGTCAACGACATTGGGGCCACCCTGTCAGGCCAAGGCCCTGGCGCCGGTTCAGGCCCCGCGCAAGAAGTCACCGATATGATTATCGCAGCGGGTGGCCAGGCCGTGCCAAATACAGACAGCGTTTCAACACGCGCCAGCGCCAACGGCATCATTGAATCCGCAATATCGCATTTCGGTCGCATTGACATCGTCGTCAATAACGCCGGTAACTTGCGTGATCGTCTCTTTCATAAAATGAGCGATGAAGAATGGAGCCAAGTGATTGACGTTCATTTGAATGGCACATTTTTTGTCAGCCGCGCAGCAGCCAATCACTTCCGTGAGCAAGAATCAGGTGCATTTGTACACATGACCTCAACCTCGGGTTTGATTGGTAACTTGGGGCAATCAAATTATTCAGCAGCTAAGCTGGGCATCGCGGCCTTATCAAAATCGATCGCGCTTGATATGCAACGTTTCAACGTGCGCTCAAACTGTATCGCGCCTTTTGCCTGGAGCCGCATGACAAGCTCGATTCCAGCTAATACGCCTGAAGAAAAAGCGCGTGTCGAAAAATTGCAAAAAATGGATGCCAACAAAATTGGCCCCATGGCCGTTTACTTGGCAAGCCCAGCTGCACAAGACGTGACGGGCCAAATCTTTGGTGTGCGCGCCAACGAAATCATGCTCTTTAGTCAGCCACGTCCGATCCGTTCGGTACACATGAGCACTGGCTGGACCCCAGAATCGATTGCAGAAATCGCTGCACCCGCGATGCGCCATCACTTCATGGCCTTGGATCGTTCACCTGACGCTATCGACTGGGATCCAATCTAATCATGGATTATCACAATATCAAAAACTGGAAGTTTCCAGAGGTTGATCAGACCTATACCGAGAACGACAGTATCTTGTACGCGCTCGGTATAGGCTTTGGACAAGAGCCCACCAATCCTCAGCAATTGAAATACGTCTACGAAAAAAATATGCAGACGTTTCCCACAATGGCCGTTGTATTGGGATATCCCGGCTTCTGGATGAAAGATCCAAAAGCTGGTGTGAACTGGGTCAAGCTGGTGCATGGTGAACAACGTCTGAAGATTCACCTCCCGTTGCCCACCTCAGGGCGCATGATCGGTCGCGGTCGCATCACACACGTGATTGACAAAGGTGCTGACAAAGGCGCCTTAGTGTTGTCAGAGCGCACCCTGCAAGATCCAGAAGGCAATCTGTACGTGACGATGAACTCGACAACATTCTGCCGAGGCGATGGCGGTTTGAGTCAAAGCGACGATGCGCCAGCTGCGCTGCAAGCTACCCCTGATCGTGCACCAGACTTGGTGTGCGAACTGCCCACTCTGCCGCAAGCGGCTTTAATCTATCGCCTGTGCGCGGATAACAATCCCTTGCATGCCGATTTAGAGGTCGCCGCAAACGCTGGGTTTCCAAGACCGATTTTGCATGGACTGTGCACCTACGGTGTGGCAGCACGTGCGATCGTTCAAGCGGCTTGCAACAACGATGCAACCCGTTTGACCCAGATGGACACGCGTTTCTCGTCACCGGTGTTTCCGGGCGAGACGCTGGTCTGTGAAATGTGGCGTGAAGGCACTGAGGCAATCAGATTTCGCGCCAAGGTCAAAGAACGCGACATCATGGTCTTAAGCCATGGCTTTGCAGGGATCAAAGCTTGACATCCTTTACTGAACACGCCCGAACGGCGCGTGTTCAGTAAGGTTTGTATCAGTCCCGTTTGGATCAGCTAGTTTTGGTTCAGTTGGATGTGCATCAACTGAGCGTGTATCAACTTCATCAAGCAACACTCCATGACCAATAGTCCAAATCACAACGAGGCTGGGTCACCACGACTCTCACCACTAACAGGTATCCGCGTACTCGATTTATCGCGCGTCTTAGCCGGCCCGTTTTGTACGCAAAATCTGGCCGATCTAGGTGCCGATGTCATTAAAGTTGAGCGACCCAAGCTCGGCGATGACACCCGTGCCTGGGCACCACCCTATTTAAAAGATGTAGACGGTAACGATACAGCTGAAGCGGCCTACTATCTGAGCACCAATCGCAACAAACGCTCGATAGAAATTGATCTAGCAAGCGAAGCGGGTATCCAAATTGTCAAAGAGCTTGCCAAGCATTGCGATATTTTGGTTGAGAACTTCAAAGTCGGTGGCTTAAAGCAATATGGCCTGGATTACGAAAGCATGAAAGAGGCATACCCGAAGCTGATCTATTGTTCGATCACGGGCTTTGGTCAGACGGGCCCGTATGCCGAGCGCCCAGGCTACGACTTTATGGTCCAAGGGATGGGCGGCCTGATGAGTATCACAGGCGAGCGCGACGACCTACCCGGGGGTGGCCCACAAAAGGCAGGCGTTGCCGTGACCGACATCATCACAGGCATGTATGCCTCTGTGGCGATTTTGGCCGCGATTCAAGAGCGCACTCGCAGTGGTCTGGGTCAACATCTGGATATCGCCTTATTAGATTGCCACATTGCGATGCTGGCCAATCAAAATCTAAACTACATGACCTCGGGTGTGGCGCCCACGCGAGCAGGCAATGCACATCAAAACGTTGTGCCTTATCAGGTGTTTAAAACGTCTGATGGCTTCATGATCGTAGCCGTGGGTAACGATTCACAATTCAGAGCGTTTTGTAAGGTGCTGGGCATTGCGCAATACGGCACCGACCCAAAGTTTGCGACCAACCAAGCTCGCATCGTCAACCGTCTTGACCTCATCGCTGTACTTGAACAACTCATGGCGGGTGGTGAACGCGATGACTGGATCGCAAAATTAGAAGCTGTAGGTGTACCTTGTGGCCCGATTCAAACCATTGATCAGGTCTTTGCACATCCTCAAGTCATTGCGCGCGACATCTGGAAAAACATTCCTCACCCAACAGGGGGCTCAAGCCCGACGACAGCAAGCCCCATGAATTTCTCTGCAACACCGGTTCAGTATCGCCGTGCGGCCCCAACTTTAGGGCAACACACCGACGAAGTCTTGAGCGAAATTCTTGGCATCAAAAAATAGTTCTCTGCCACACCGTGCCGTAACAACGGTTCGCTATTAACTGTCACTACGTAAAGATACTGACATCATGACAACGTCTCAATCGACTATCGCATACAGTGTGACGGGTGCCGGAGAGAACCTTTTACTCGTGCATGGCGGTACCGGTTCGCGTAAGCACTGGATCCGCAATACGGCAGCGCTGGCTGAGCACTACCGCGTTTGGGCAATTGATCTGCCAGGTTTTGGTGAATCGCCCGAACCGCCCGCGGGCTTGGACTCAGAGCAGTACATTGACTATGTCTACGAGCAGCTTCAAACATTGCCGTTCGCGCACGAGCCTTTTTTAATTGGTGCGTTTTCATTTGGCTCGGTGGTCTCAAGCGGTCTGGCCATTAAGTTTGGCGAGCGACTCAAAAAGATGAGCATCATTGGCCCAGCAGGCTTTGGCATTAAGCGTGCAATACCAATCGACACCCGCAGCATGCGTAGCGCAGGTAACTCGCTTGAGGCGCAAAACGAGGTGATGCGTCACAACCTCAAAGCCATCATGTTGTACTACCCAGAGTCGATCACTGACGAGATGCTCGCTATGCACAGAGTGCACATCAATGAAACGCGCTTTGATAGCCGACCCTTAAGCTTAAGCCCGCTGCTGCTCGCTAACCTTAAGCGGGTGAGTTGTCCACTTCAAATTCTGTGGGGAGAACACGATCAATACGCAGACCCGCACTTAGAGGCGCGTATGCAGCTCACCCAAGACGCGCTTCCGTCGGCCACGCTTCAAATGATCGCGCGCGCCGGGCATTGGGCACAGTACGAAAACGCACCAGCCATCAACGAGGCCATGCTACATTTTTTTTCAAGGGCTGAGTGATCTGCACACGCAACACACGTGCTTTTTAAAGCAACTCAAAAAACGGTAGTTTTTGCGCGTGCACCTGTACAAAACTGACTTGCACGCGCGCGCCGATACAAACCCGTGCTTGATCTTGCTTAAGCATACGACTCAGCATACGCGGGCCCTCATCTAAATCGACTAAGACAACGGTATAGGGCAAGTCAGCATCCCACTCTGGCCCAAAAAAAGATACGGCCACTTCTGAAAAAGAAAAGACTGTACCTTTGCCAGCGCTCTGATGCCACGAGATTTTTTCGCCCCCGCAATGTGGGCACAGTCTGCGAGCATAATAAAAAAACGCCTCGCACTCGCCGCAACGTTGTAATAACAGCTGCTCTTGATTGCAGGCGCTCCAGAAGGGAATCGAATCAATCGTTGGCGTATGAAAAACTGCTTGATAGGATTTAGACATTAGTTGGCCTCGAATACCATCACACCGCAAACCGAGAAGACGCCGCCATTACCACTGACCACTGCGCGGCGCGCACCCTCAATTTGTCGTCGCCCGGCACGACCCCTTAATTGTTGAACCGCCTCGGTCAAATGCAGCATGCCACCGATGTGCGCTTGCGATAGCAAGCCACCGTGTGGATTAAGCGGACAACTCCCCGCCATGCTCGCACGCCCCGCACGCAAATAATTGCCGCCCTGACCAGGCTGACAAAACCCCAAAGCTTCAAGCGTAATTAGCACAGAGACAGAAAAGGCATCGTGCAAGAGCGCAACTTGCATCGCCTCAGGCCCCTCACCGGCAGCCTCGAAGGCATCACGACCCGCTTCGCGCATCCCAAAGTCTTCAAGATCAGGTAACTGTGCAATTGAGCTATGGGTGGCGCGCATTGCCATCGATTTAATCGAGACAAAAGGCTGCCCTATTCGTTGAGCCCTGCTGCGCGTCGTTAAGATCACTGCACCCCCGCCGTCTGAGACTAACGAGCAGTCAAGCAAGCGTAACGGTGAACTGATCATTTTGCTTGCGCGATGATCTTCTAGCGTCATTGGCTTTTTCATTTGGGCGTTTTCATTATTCAACGCATGGCGTCGGGTCAAAACAGACACCTCGCCAAAATCGTCGACTGTGGCGCCATACTGGTGCAGATAGCGCTGCGCGACCAGTGCATAGGGCGTAACCATCCCGTGCACACCAAAGGGCTCTTCCCACTCTTGGCCGCCCATTAAATTTTGCATGGCTAAACCGCGTTGCTCAGGCGCACGCGCGGTCAACGCGTTTTCGCCATACACGCACGCCACCACTTCGCAGTGACCCGCCTCAATCGCCCAGACAGCCTGCTGCAGCATCGTCATACCGGTGACGGTACCACCCACGTCAAGCGTCGACAAAAACTTAGGCTTCAGACCAAGGTATTCACTGAGGGTCGACGAAAACATCGAGTGCGGGACAGCATAAGGATCTAAATTGATCAGACCATCAAGGTCACTGACGCGCAATCCGCAATCGACTAAAGCCTGCTGCACCGCCCAGGCTTGGATGTGCACCGATTGCATACCGGGTAATTTACCAACTTTGGTCTCACCAGCACCGACTATCACCACTTGATCTGATACGCGCGGCATCGCAGCCTCTTTGAGCTTTCACTGAAAAATAAGAACTAAGAACAAACAACAGGGGCACCTACGGTGTCCGCGCTATTCATCCTCCCCCTGAACGGGGAGGATTTTCACGCACTTGGTTAAAAACTGAAACAAGAACAACCCGCTAAGCGCTAAGAAGTACATGGCGCGCGATTTGTAAGCGCTGCATCTCAGAGGTACCCTCGCCGATTCGGAAGGCTCGCACGTCGCGATAAAACCGCTCAACCGGCAAATCGGCCATGTAGCCAGCTCCGCCGAAGATCTGCATCACGTTATCGGCTACACGTCCCGCCATTTCGCTGGCATACAGCTTGGCGCGCGAGGCCGCGATACGAAACTCACTACTGCCCTGATCAGCGAGATAGGCTGCTTTTTGCGTGAGTAGCCTAGCCGCATCAAGCTCAACGTCGTTATTCGCGAGCATCAATTGGATCGCTTGATGCTCGCCCAAAGCCGTGCCAAAGGTTTTACGCTGACGAACATGCGGCAAGACTAGATCCGTGAGCGCCTGCGCGATACCCACGCACTTGCAAGCAACCATGAGTCGATCGTTGTTGATCGTTGCCATCATCGTTGCAAAGCCTTGGCCTGGCTGCGCCAAGACATGGCTATCCGCAACAAAGCAGTCATCTAACGCCAACTCTGAGAGCGGATGACCATGCCAGCCCATTTTGCGAAAGCGTCGAAGGTTTTTCCAGCCGGGATTACCGCGCTCGATAATAAACGTCGTCAACTTGGTTTTGAGTGGCTCTTGCGGGGCAGTTACGGCCAACACCAACAAGAAATCTGCGTGCTCGGCAGCCGAAATAAAATGCTTTGTGCCGTTCAAACGCCAACCGCCAGACACTTTCTCGGCGCGCGTGGCGATTGCAGATAGATCAGACCCTGCGCCGGGCTCGGTCAACGCGTAGGCGATGGTCGCCTCGGCCCGCATCAGTGGCTGAATCAGCCATTCGCGTTGCGCCTCGTTGACCAGACGCAACGAACCGGGCAAATGACCAAAGGCTTCGGCCAAGGGCATGGTGGTACGCCCAAGCTCTTCGTCGATGACGCTTTGCGCAGCTACGCTCAGTTCGGGCCCACCGAGCGCTGCAGGCATGTTGTAGCCAAACAGGCCCAAGGCGATCACGTCTTGTTTTAAAGCGCGAAGCATCGCTGGATCAATTTCATCGGCCGCATCAATGCCCGCCTCAAACGGTGCGAGCCGCTCTTTAATAAAGCGTCGTACCGTGTCTGCGATCAGTCTATGTTCACTACTGATTTCGAAATTCAATTTTTTCTCACAAAAACCTCAGTGACCAAGGTAACGAGGATCTCTGGCTGGACTATGTTATTTCTATCTAAAACAAAGACGCGGACATCTTTGTGCAGTCAGCCAGCAAACGGTATCATAAACGTAGAGTTTCTCAGTTCAACGCAAATGTTTACTTCAGCACAATAACAAAGGCATCTTGTGATCTTAGGCGAAATCTTTGAAAGAAATGCTGCGCTCTACGGCGACCAGACTGCAATTTACTTCAATGGCAACACAATCACCCATGCAGAGCTGTTAACACAAGCCTATCAACTGGGCAATGCGCTACTGTCGTTAGGCCTGCGTCGCCAAGACCGGGTCGCGATATTGGCACAAAACTGCGTCGAAACGCTTGAATTGATCGCAGCCGCCGGGCTAACGGGCCTGACCTGCGTTGGGCTCAACTACCGGCTGAGTGCGCGTGAGCAAGTGCATATTCTTCAGGATAGCGCCCCAAGCGTATGGCTCTTTGAGGCGCAATACGCCGAGCGCGTGCAAGAGATTTGCGCGAGCTTAACGACGCTTCCGACCCTCATCTGCATCGGTGTGCCGACCAATGCTCTCACCCACACCTACCACGACTACGGGCAGCTGGTCAGCCAAGCCGCAACGACCCGGCCGGCCTTGATCGCACGCGAGTACGACACCATCTTTTTGGTCTACACCAGCGGCACGACCGGCCAACCCAAAGGGGTCATGCACAGCCAGCGCGGGCAACTTGAGCAAACCAAGAGTTGCTCAAATGTCTTTGCTGCGAGCCCGCAAGATTGCGCGTTGCTTGTGATGCCTTTCTACCACTTGGGTGCGCTCAGTATTTACTTGTCATATGCCTGGGCCGGGGGCGCCGTTGCGGTGCATCGCGCCTTTGACGCCAGCCAAGTCTTATTGGCACTTTCGCAACAACCGATCACAGCCGCGCTTTTGGCTCCAATTATGATTCAAACGCTGCTTGACGCACCAAGCGAGCAGCTCGATCAACCCAATAGGTTGCACACGGTTATTTATTCATCCGCACCCATGCCTGTACCCTTGCTTAAGCGAGCGATCCAGAAATTTGGGCCGATCTTTATGCAGGTCTATGGCATGACTGAAAGCATGCTCGGCACGTGCCTCTACAAGCATCAACACACACTCACCGGCCAGCCACACGAAACCAAACGCCTCGCCTCGGCGGGGCAACCCTATTTTGGTTGTCAGATTGTGCTTCGCAAAGGTGATGGCTCAATTTGCGATACCAACGAAGTTGGCGAAATCACCATCCTGTCTGACGCCACGATGCAAGGCTACTGGAACAACTCTGTCGCCACGCATCAAGCACTCAGGGATGGCTGGTGCTACACCGGCGACCTAGGCTACTTTGATGCTCAGCATTTTCTCTTTTTAGTCGATCGAAAAAAAGACATGATCATTTCGGGCGGCGAAAATATTTATTCGCGTGAAGTCGAAGAGGCGCTGCTGACACACCCCTCGGTCTTTGAGGTCGCCGTTGTGGGTGCGCCCGACAACACTTGGGGCGAAGCAGTCGTGGCTTTTATCGTCTGCCGCGGACAGCAGCCCGACTCGCAAGAGCTGATCGAGCACTGTCGACAACAAATCGCAAGTTATAAAAAGCCTAAGTCCATTTTTTTTATCGAAGCTCTGCCCCGTATCTTGAGCACCAATAAAGTCGATAAAAAAGCGTTACGCGCACGTATGCTTCATGTTGCCGCGCAACATTAAATGAATTGACCAGCCATATAGGCTTACGCCTAAACCTTTCATTGGACACAGAGGCAAAATCCTGAAAGAATGCGCCGAGTGACTCGTTCGTAGCAAAAACGAAAAATAAAACCCGTTGTGACCAGGCCTGCCTTTTGCACGCTTTGCTCACCGCACTTTAGGAGCAATCTTATGAAAAAATTCATCTTAGGGCTTACCCTGATTCAAGCTGCCTGGGCTCTGCCCGCGGTGGCCGCAGACTACAAGATCGGTGCAATTTTTCCGATGAGTGGTGCAAATGCCGAGTACGGCCAAATTTTTGGCACAGGCGTTAATTTAGCAATTGAACACATCAACGCCGACAAAAAACTATCAGGCACCTTATCAGTAATTTACGAAGACAGTCAGGCCCTGCCTGCGCAGGGCGTGACTGCGGCCACCAAACTGGTCAACGTGTCCAAAGTGCCTTATGCGCTGTCGGCCTTCACAGGCGTCTCTAAAGCCGTTGCTCCAGTCGGTGCGCGCACTAAAACCGTGATAGTCAACGGAGGCGCCGTTGGCCCCGACCTCGCAACGCTGGGTGACTACTTCTGGAACGTGATTCCATTGGCCAACTTTGAAGTTCGCACCATGGCGCCCTTCTTGGTCAAAGAAAAGGGCTTTAAACGCGTTGCGATGGTGTACGTCGATGATCCAATCGGTCAGGCGCTCTTAACAGACCTTGGTACCGAGGTCAAAACCGCCGGCGGCGAAATGGTGGGTAGCTTTTCGATTCCGACAACTGCACAACAATTTTCGGGCATTGCGGCTCGCATACGCGACACCAAACCCGATGTTGTCTACATTGCGTCTTACGGCAATCAACAAGTCCAGTTGATTAAACAACTGCGCGATAACGGCATTAACCAGCCCATCGCAAGCTACTCGGCCTTTTCAACACCATCTGTTTTATCTTTGCCTGAAGCTAAAGGCGTTTACTTCACTGCTCAGCAGCTGAACCTGACGCGCGATGACCCACTGACCAAGCGCGTAGTCGCCGATTACAAAGCAAAGTACAACAAAGAGCCAGGCGCCTACGTGGTGAACTACTACAACGCGGTATTAACGTTTGCTGAGCTCGCCTCGGCGCTCGAAAAAGCAGGCAAACCCGTCACAGGCGAAAACTTACTGGCCCAACGCAAAGCCACCAAGACCTTTGAGTTTGTTGGTGCAACCGTGTCGTTCGCTGAAGATGGCACAGTCAAAGCCCCGATCCAAATCAATCAGATCGTAGGCGACGGCACTTCCAAAGTAATCGTGGCAGGAAAATAAGTTTTTAGCGCTTTAGCTTGCTTTAGGATATTGCCTCATGCTGTTCACGCAACTTTTTATAAATGGCCTGCAAACCGGCGCGCTCTACGCGCTGATTGCAGCCGGGTTTTCGCTGATTTTTGGCATGACTCGGATTTTTCACGCGGCGCATGGGGCAACCTTTACGATTGCCGGTTATATTTTTTACGAGTGTTATTCAGTTCTACACCTAAGTTGGCCGGTGGCGGCACTTGCAGCCACCTTTGCTGCAAGCCTGTTCGGCGTGCTGCTTGACCGCTATGTCTACGCGATCATTCAGCGACACGAAGGCTCATTTTTTACGGTGTTTGTCGCTTCGTTCGGCATGGCTATCATCGTACAAAACCTGATTGCAATGATCTTTGATCGTGGCGCAGTGACGGTATCCACCCCCTTGAGTAAAAGTCTTGAGGTGATGCCCGGGCTCTATGTCGCGCCAATTGCGGCAGTGGTGATTGCCTGCGCCTTAATATTTTTTATCGCTTTGCAGTGGTTATTAACAAAAACAAATCTGGGTATTGCTCTGCGTGCCTTGGGTGAAAACCCAAACCTGATCGAAGTCTATGGGCTCACGCCACGCCTGCTATCGCAATACGTCTTTTTGATTGGTTCAATTTTGGTTGTGCCAGCCGCCATCCTGACAGCCGCAACGTCTGGCTTGAACCCAGCCATGGGCAACCATGTGATGCTCATCAGTATTGCCGCAACAATCGTAGGCGGCGTCGGTAGTTTGCGCGGGGCCGCGATGGCCGGTTTGATTTTAGGCATGGCCGAGAATCTGTGCCTGGCAGTCATTGACCCGCAATGGAGCGAAGCCGTCACCTTTGTGATTCTGTTCTTGTTCATCCTGTTCCGCCCCGGTGGTGTGTACGGCCGTGCGGTTATGTCTTAAAAGAGAACGAAACATGATTGCCTATCTTCAAAATATTGCCGTACTGTTTTGCATCAATGCGATTTTGGCGCTGACCCTGAATTTTATTATGGGTTATGCCGGTATTTTTTCGCTCGCGCATGCCATCTTCTTCGGCTTAGGTGCTTACGCCACTGCATACATCGCCATGCACGCCTCTGACTCATTGCTGCTTTGTATGGCCGCCTCGGCTGCTATTTCAGCGGTCTTGTCGATGGCGCTTGCGCTTCCAGCTTTGCGCGTACGTGGTGAGTATTTTGTGGCAGCTTCGCTGGGCTTACAAGTGATTGGCGTCACCATTTTCTCTGAATGGAAATCCATCACAGGCGGCTTGGGGGGCATGATCGGCATCCCGCGTCCCAAGCTTTGGGGGTACACCTTTAACGACGATACTGCGTTCTTAATGCTGGCCCTGGTGGTCCTTGGCATCGTGGTAGGGATCACGGCCCTATTGGTGCGCGGCAGCTTTGGTCGCAGCTTGATGGCGATTCGTGACAGCGAGTCAGCCGCCCAAACCTATGGCAAACATGTCAACGCGGTCAAGACACTCTCAGTGGCGGTTGCTGCAGGCTTGGCTGGCGTCGCCGGTTCACTGTATGCGTTTTATATCAGTTTCATCAACGTCGAGAGCTTCGTGCTCGAGACTTCGATTCTTTTAATGGCGATGGTGATTATTGGCGGTACGGGCACCTTGTTCGGGCCGATTGTGGGTGCGGCGCTACTGATGTCTCTGCCCGCAGCGCTGACGTATTTACCCTTTTTACCTCCAACTGAACTTGGCTCGATTCAGCAAATCATTTATGGCTTAGCCATGGTGCTCTTGATGATGTTTCGCCCAGGCGGTTTGGTGGGTGGGCGCAGCAAGGAGAAGTCAGCATGACGACCTCAACTTCGCCGCAAGAGATCTTGCTAGAAATTAAAAACGTCAATAAAAATTTTGGTGGCTTACAAGCCATTGATGATGTGACGCTCGATCTTCCAGCCGGTGTGATTACGACCTTGGTAGGTCCGAATGGTGCGGGCAAAACGACCTTATTCAACCTGATCACGGGGCACTTAATCCCGAGCAGTGGCACCATACATTGGCTGGGCAAGCCACTGAAAGGCTTTCAGCCTTGGCAGGTCGCCCGCCTAGGCATCGCACGGACCTTTCAAGATTTGCGCCTGTACAGTCAAATGACGGTCGAAGAAAATGTCATGACAGTCACAGAGCGCAGCAGTTGGCTCTGGCAAGGTGGTCGCCAAGCCGCCGAGCAACGCGTCACTGAAATTTTGACTGAAACACAGCTTCTCGACAAACGCCACGAACGTGCGGTTGATCTTGCCTACGCCGAACGAAAATTTTTAAGTCTTGCGCGGATTATGGCAAGCGAGGCCAAGCTCTGGCTGCTTGATGAGCCCGCTTCGGGTCTAGACCCTCGCTCGTTTGATCGCTTCGTGACCTTGTTACGCGATTATGCCAAGCGTGGAATCACAATTTGCATCATTGAACATAACCTTGATATCGTCATTAAGCTTTCAGACCGCGTTGCGTTTTTGGATCAAGGCAAATTGCTTGCCCAAGGCAGCTCTGAAGATATCCTAAAAGATCCGCACCTGGCAGCCATCTACTTTGGAGAGCGCGCATGACCGCGGCTAATTTTCTTAAAGCCAAGAACCTGCGCGTAGGTTACGGTGGCAGACCTGTACTAGACAACTTTAGCGTCAGCTTGGGCTACAACGAAGTACTGTGCCTGATCGGTCATAACGGTGCCGGTAAATCGACCTTATTGAAGGCCTTGTTTGGCCTGGTGCCCTTAGCCGAAGGGACCATTACGCTTGAGGGTAACGTCGTCGCTAAGCCCGATCCACGCGGCATGAATGCCGCAAGTATCGCGATGGTTCCAGAAGGTCGAGGCGTGTTCCCAGGCTTAACTGTCGCCGAGATCATGCGACTAGGCTTTTGGGCCAACGGCATCCCCGTAGGCGAACAGGCGGCACGGCTTGACTGGGTGATGAGCGTACTGCCGATGATCAAAAAGTTTTATACACAGCGCGCGGGCACACTCTCGGGCGGCCAACAACAGATGGTGTCCTTGGGCCGCGCCTTGCTTGGTCAACCGCGATGCCTGCTGCTCGACGAGCCCTCAATCGGTCTGGCACCAAAACTTTTTCAAGATTTGGCGGGCCCCTTACGCGCTCTGCAGCAAGAGCGCAAAATGTCGATTTTGATTGTTGAACAAAATATTCGCGAAGCACTCAAAATTTCAGACCGCGTGATCGTGATGAAATCAGGTGAACTCATTCGTGAAGGTACCCCCGAGGCCTTCAGCAACAATGCCGATCTGATGGAACTTTATTAATACCCTTCGGTTGGCCAGGTTGCACAGAGAACGCTATTCATATTTTGCAACTGGACGCCTTTCAGCAGGGCCTTTATTGACATGACGCATTCGTATACATTGCGCTCGGTCTATGAGCATCACTTCCTTCAAGCACCCAATGCGACCATGCTGATCCAAGAGGGTCAGCACATTTCGTATTTGCAGTTTGAACAACTCGTACAAGACTCCGAAACATGGCTCGGTCAGCAGGGCGTTAAGCAAGGCGATCGTGTTGCCGTTTGGCTCATCAACCGCGTTGAATGGCTTGCTATCTTTTTTGCGCTGGCTCGCTTAGGCGCGACCTTAGTTGCCGTCAATACAAAATACCGCAGTCACGAAGTGCACTACATCCTGACAAACTCGCAGGCGCAGTTTTTAATCCTACAATTGAATTTTCGAAAAATTGATTTTGCCGAGGTGATTAAAGGCGTTGATGCAAGTGACTTGACGCATCTCAAGACGATCATGATGGTCGATGCAGATGAAAACACCCCCACGACTCTGTTGGGCCGACCGGTTGAACGCTTTTTGCCTATGCTCGCAAAACCGTCGGCTCGATCTTTGAGTGAGCCGCCCAAAGCGTTCGGCGACGCATCACAGCAACGCACAATGGTTGATTTTTTCGAACAGACGCAGCCCGATGCTCACGCGTTTGCACAACTAGAACCAAATCCAGACACTACTCAATCCTTAGCGCTCGAAGACCTGCCCGTTATTTTTTTCACGACGTCGGGTACGACCAAGGGCCCAAAGCTTGTCGTACACACACAAAAGACTCTCAGCGAGCACGTACGACACATCGCGACGGGCTATCAGTTCGGCGCACCCGGTGATGCGTTACTGACCGCTCTGCCGCTCTGTGGCGTTTACGGGCTAGATAGCGCGTTGGCGGCCATTGCAGCAAGAATGCCTGTCGTGTTGATGGATTTTTTTGACGTTACCTCAGCCAGTCAGTTAATCAAGCAGCACCAGATCACGCACATTTTTGGTAGCGACGAAATGCTGCGTCGCTTTGCAGAGCAAAACCCAGAGCCCATCGCCTTTACCTCGCTCAAGCTGTTTGGTTTTGCGGCCTTTAGTGCACGCTTTATTGAACTCGCGCAAGAGCTCATCCCGCGAGGGTTTCCGATGCAAGGCCTCTATGGCTCGAGCGAAGTACATTCTTTATTTTCAGCGCAGCACCCTGAGCTACCCCTCGAAGAGCGTGTACTAGGCGGAGGCACACCCGCTGCCGGCGCGCTCGCGTCGGTGCGAGTACGCGACCCTGACACCTTAGCACTCTGCGCTACTGGCCTGTCAGGTGAGCTCGAAATCAAATCAGCCACCCTCTTCAAAGGCTACTTCAATAACCCCGAGGCGACTGCACAAGCCTTCACCCCAGACGGTTACTTTAAAACGGGTGATCTAGGCTACCTGCGCGGTGATGGCAGTTTTGTGTATCAATCACGCATGGGCGACACTATGCGTCTGGGTGGCTTTTTAGTTGACCCGGCTGAAATCGAAGATGTCTTAGCCGCACAACCCGACATTGAAAGCGCACAAGTGGTGGGTGTCGAAATCAACGGTCAACCGCGTGCGGTGGCCTTCGCGATCGCAAAAAATAAGCGATGCCCACCAGATACGCGTGCAACCCTCAAGGGTGTCGCCAACACACTCGCTGCTTTTAAGATCCCCGCACACCTTTGGTTTGTTGATGAGTTTCCAACAACAGCCAGTGCCAACGGACAAAAATTTCAACGCGTCAAACTCAGAGAGCTTGCGCTAGAGAAACTAGCTACTTAGCCACACCCGGCTCGTAACGCGCCCCCAACCGCAGCGCTTCAGCCCTTAAAAATTCAAGCGCTAACGCAGCCGGCTCAGGGTCACCCTTCACGCCTAGCTCAATGTGCGGCACGCCGCCACCCTCACCCACTGAGGGCAAACTAAAGGCTCTTACACCCGGCCATTTTTGCTCGAGCGCCTCGAGTGCAGGCGTGATCCGCGATTCGGGCATGCCATAGACCAAGAATGAATGTTCAACCTGCTGATTTTTGTGATGCAAGTGTGAATAGCGGCTATCAAGCGTCGCCTCGAGCATCGGCCAGGCCATCACCGGAAACCCCGGCACAAACGTATGGTTTTGAATGAAAAACCCAGGGATGCGATTAAACGGATTGACGACCGCCTCGCAACCTTGCGGAAAATAACCCATCTGCAAGCGCTGCTGATTTTCAGGCGCGTTGATATCAGGATTACCCCCGCCC
The DNA here is from genome assembly GCA_947484295.1 of Alcaligenaceae bacterium. Classification (GTDB taxonomy): domain Bacteria; phylum Pseudomonadota; class Gammaproteobacteria; order Burkholderiales; family Burkholderiaceae_B; genus Zwartia. Next base: position 53,217 of record CANKOW010000002.1, read on the forward strand.
TTGGCAGCAGTTTCGGCCACTCGCAGGCCAATCTGCTCAGCGGCAAAGGGGTGCAGAGCCAAAGGTAATTTCAGTGCGGCAGCGGCCGCCTGACGGGTATGGTCATCGGGCGTAGCGCCGATCCCACCACAGCTAAACACGATATCGCCCGACGCAAAGCTGCGTTCAAGCGCCGCTGTCAGCAAGGCACGATCATCGGACAAGACTGTGGCCCAAGCCAACTGTAGGCCACGTGCGCTCAATAATTCGATTACCTTAGACATGTGCTTGTCTTGCCGGCGACCAGACAAGATTTCGTCGCCCACGATAATCAAACCAATCCGCGCGTTGTCTTGAGAAGCAGACATGATGTTTCCAGAAAAAATTGAAGTCAATCGAATTTAAGAATAGTCGACATTTCAGCACAAATGCGCTGACCTTGGTCGACTGATAGCGTGCCAGTCAAAAACATTTAGTCTATTTCGCTACGAAGCTGACGCAAGCTTGCTAGCCCGTAATGCGTATAAACCAAACCCGAGAAGACCGGTAAAAACACCCACGCCGGCGGCAGTAAATTTAGGCAAGCACAGAAAAACCCAATCACCCAAAACCCAGTGCCGTGACGCGCCAATAGAATTTTTCGCTCGGCGGCACTTGCGTGCTCAACGATCGAATCCAAGCGCATCATGCGCGAAAAAGCAAACGTCCACCACAGTAGTGATACCAGCAGGCCCAGCGGTGGAAATAACCAAAAGGGAAGCGTCAATACCCAACCTAACAAAAAGACCACGCTGACCCACAGCGCGTTCCAAAAGCTCACCATAAAGGCATATTCGCCCCGCATCGACACCTCAGCGTAGCGATGCTGCGACAAATGCGAGACGACCAAAGGCATCACAAACACGGCGGCAACGGCCAAACCAAGAATCCCCGATGCCGGTAGAAGCACCATGATCGCAATGAAGGTCAGCATCCAAGCCTTGACCGACAACAACGAGAATAAACCGATCGATACTAACCAGTCATTCGCTTCGAGCAACATGGTCGAATCGCTCAATTGCTGGCTTAACCAAGAGGTGAGCGGGCCCAGTGCCACAAACAGCAAGACGATCACGGCCCCCAACACAATCAAAAACGGCATTAATAGGGCGAACAACATACGAGGGTGGCACTGTGAGACCAGTGCGCGACCAAATGCTTGTCCGACCCCGTCTAAGCCTAACGATTGCTGAGTTGCTTGACTTGAATTCAACGCGTAATTCTCCAGAGGACGTTCAATTGCGCAACATGACGCAGCAGGTGGGCAGCGCGGGCCCAATAAAAGACGTCCGACAGTGCAGAAGAGCGCAGCAAGCGGACAGACCTAGCCGGAAACGTAAACGAGGCTATCATAGACAAACTTGGTCTCTTGTGCTGACGAAAACGTGTATTTTCCAAACTCACCGACACTTGCTAAAGCCCTTGCATCGCCTGAAGGCACAGTGATCCTGTGTTTCTGTGCCGCGTGGTGCGACGCGTGTAAAGCGTACCAACCAAAATTCGAAGCGCTTGGTCAGCAATATCCTGAGGCCTGTTTTGTTTGGGCCGACATCGAGGATTACCCCGAACTACTCGGCGGCGAGGACGTTGAAAATTTTCCGACGATTGCGATTGTGCAAGGCGAAAACGTTCGTTTTTTAGGCAACTTGCTACCCCACATCGAGCATCTCAATCGCCTGATTCAGACAATGCAACAACCGGGTCAACCGCAAACTACTGATTTGCCAGAAGATTTAATTGCGCAATTAAAAACGCTGAGTCAAAAGACCTAGTGGCCTCTTTATCCGTTAGCAAACAACTGATTGCTTAATGCTCGTTTAAGACAGTCATTCTGCAAGCGAGTGCTGCACATTCGTTTAGACCGTCACCGATCAGTAACGATTTAAGCAGGTTTTTTTTGCACAGCACCGAGTAACAAACCCACTGGTCGCTTGGCCAACAACGACGGCTTTTTCAAACTAGTAGGGGGCGCTTGCGCCGCAGCGGCCAAAGAGGCTGCCGACGGCTGGTAAGGCTTAGTAAAAAAATCATCAATCGGCTTGGCGGGGGTGCTGTAACGACTTGGCCGAGCGCCGCGATCGGGCCGCTCAGTGTGAGCGCTTCGCCCGCCATGGCTACGCTCAGCGGTCGAACCGCTAGGGCTGCGCTCTGAACCGACGCTTGACCGACTTGAACGCGACTCTTCACGCGAAGCACCCCGTGCCAATAACTCGCCTGGGATTTCGAGCGTGCCCCGCACGATCGGCGTTTTAATCAGTTTTTCAATGTCGAGCAAATACTTTTCTTCAGAGGGGGCAAATAATGAGATGGCTTCGCCCAAGGCGCCCGCGCGACCGGTACGGCCAATCCGATGCACATAATCTTCGGCGCTGTGCGGCAAATCGTAATTGATCACACAAGGAATACCCGCCACATCCAAGCCACGAGCGGCCACATCCGTGGCAACCAATACTTCGAGTTCGCCGGCCTTGAACGCCTCGAGGGCTTTCATCCGATCGCCTTGCGTTTTATCACCGTGGATCGATTCGGCACGCACGCCATCGAGTTCAAGTTGGCGCGCCAAACGGCCGGTGCCAATTTTGGTATTTGAAAACACGATCACTTGCTTAAGGCCGCGCGACTTCACCAAATGCACCACAGCGGCGCGCTTGGCATCGCCCGACATGGAATAAGCGATTTGCGTGACGGTGTCGGCGGTCGCGTTGCGCCCTGCCACTTCAATTTCGATTGGGCTGTTTAAATAGGTGCGTCCGAGCTTGCGGATGTCGTTGCTAAAGGTTGCCGAGAACAGCAGTGTTTGCCGCGGCGTTGGCAACAGACGGATGATGCGCTCAAGGTCAGGCAAGAAACCCATATCGAGCATGCGGTCGGCTTCGTCTAAGACCAAAATGCCAACTTGACTTAAATTGACGTTACGTTGTTCGACGTGATCCAGCAAACGCCCAGGCGTAGCGATCAAAACTTCGCAACCATTGCGCAGAGCCTCTTTTTGCGGGTTAATGTCGACACCGCCAAACACGACCGTCGAGCGCAGCGGTGTGAGCTTGCCGTAGCGCTTGACGCTTTCTGCAACCTGATCTGCGAGCTCTCGGGTGGGCGTCAAAATCAAAGCACGCACAGGATGACGCGCCGGCGAGGCGCTACTGTTGGCAAACGCCATCAAGCGATGCAGGATCGGTAGCGTGAACGCAGCCGTTTTTCCCGTGCCTGTCTGCGCCGCACCCATCACATCTTGCCCAGCCATCGCAAGTGGAACCGCTTGCGCCTGAATTGGGGTGGGAATGGTGTAGCCGGTATCAATCACGGCTTGTAACAGCGCTGGATGCAACCCGATTTCTAAAAAAGTGGGGCTTGCGGCGACAGGCGTATCGGTAGGTTGAGTATGAGAGATCAAGTAGTTTAAATGATTGAAATCATTGAATTATTTAAGGAAACACTCATTAGTGTACTCCAGTCGAGCCCCTCAGTTCGGGATACCCCCTAGCGCCAAGAGCAATGCGAGCCTGGATGCGACCCTAAAACAACAGTAACAACCCGCGCAGCGGCTACCACCGAGAGAAGGATCGGTCGGGTATTCGTTAAAGGCAACATCAAGGCAAACAGGGCCAACGTGGCAGCAAAATCAATCAACCAAGACTCTGGCACAACGTTGCCCAGACTGATACCAATCAAAGACATCACTTGCCAAAGAAACCAAGACGGAATCACCGCACCTAAAAAGAAACAGTGTTGCTCGCGCAAAGCATGCAACGTAGAGGGGGGGTCAACAGGTCCGACAATTTTTTACGCGTTTGTCACAATTGCCGCTATTGTAGACTGCGCGCTTGGTACACTTCGGTTATCCATTTTTTCTTTGAGATTCGCGATGACGCAAGCTTCTGCCTCTGGCAAAGATCAAGCTCCTGTGCAAGTTGGTGCAGCCGACTTGCCCCTGCATTGCCCTGGTCCACGCGCCCCCCTCTGGAGCATGCATCCACGCGTGTTTCTCGATGTCACACGCACGGGTGAGGTCAACTGTCCCTACTGTGGCACACACTACCAGTTAGCGACCGGCACCGTTGTACACGGCCATTAAGAGTCACGTATATGCCGGTTATGTTCGCAACGCCCGAAGAAGCTGAACTCGCTTTTTACGATGCGCTCGAGCGAGCAGACCTAAACCGCTTGATGCAAGTGTGGTCTGACGACGAAGAGATCATCTGTGTGCACCCGGGTGGTTTGCGTATGGTGGGCCTACATGCCGTGAAAGAATCGTGGCAAGAGATCTTGGCCCAAGGCGCCTTGCATATTCGCCCAGCCAAGCTTGTCACCACCCAAAGTATGATGAGTACGGTCCATTCGCTGATTGAACAAATCACAGTACGCAGCCAAGCAGGCAACGAAATCGCGCACTGCTATGCCACCAACGTTTATCACAAAGGCCCGACGGGTTGGCGCCTAGTGATGCATCATGCCTCGGCAGCACCCGAGCAAACAGGCTTACTCGACCTACACGACACCCCAGGTCTTTTGCACTAACCTCACACCATAGTGCCAGCCTCTCTCGACCTCTCACCTTGTTTCGCTCCAAACTGGTTGCCCGAGCGCCATAGCCAGACGCTCTTTGGCGCCTTGGCTGCGCCGACAAATCGGTTGCGTTTCGCTCGTAAGCGTGTCGACACTCCCGACGGCGATTTTATTGATGTAGATTGGGCGCTCCCGGGCTTGGCGGCCCACCCCACGCGTAGCCAAGAGGGTGGCTTGAGCCACACCGCAGCAGCGCGCTGGTTGACAAACGCAGAGCAACAAAAACTGCGCGACGCTACGCCCACACCGGCCCTGCTGCTGTTTCATGGGCTTGAGGGCAGCAGCGGCAGTCGCTACTCGCAGTCAATCGCCACCTACTTCAAAACAAAAGGCTGGATCCTAGCGATCGCACACTTTCGCGGCTGCTCTGGCTTCGCCAACCGTCTGGCGCGCGCTTATCACTCGGGCGACTCGGCCGAGATCGGTTTTATTCTCTCAACAGTACGACAGCAAGTGCCTCAGGCCCGCTGGCATGCGGCGGGTGTATCGCTTGGGGGCAATGCGTTATTAAAATACTTGGGTGAATACGGCACACAGCTTGCTTGGCTTTGCGGCGCGGCGGCAATTTCTGCCCCCATCGATTTAGTTGCCGCGGGCAATCACTTGTCAGACAATACTTTTAACCGTGAGGTGTACTCGCGTCATTTTTTACGCTCTCTCAAACCCAAAGTGTTTGAGAAGGCACGCAGATATCCCGGCGTCATTGATGTATTCAAAGTCAACCAGGCACGCGACCTGCGCGACTTCGATCACGCTTACACAGCACCCATGCACGGCTTTAAAGATGCCATTGATTACTGGACACAATCCGCCAGCAAACCCTGGCTCAAAAAGATTGTCACGCCGACGCTGGTCTTGAACGCCAGAAACGATCCGTTTTTACCAGAACACACCTTAGTCGGGCCCAACGATTGCAGCGATGCCATCACGCTGCATCAACCTGCCTTGGGCGGTCATGTGGGCTTTGTCAACGGCCCTTGGCCAGGCCACCTGAACTGGCTGCCCGAACGACTGCTGCGTTATTTCGAGACGCTTGCGCCTCGTACGGCCTGACGTTCTACGACCCTGCAGCCCGACAGCCTACGCCACTCTGGCCTAACCGACTACGACTTAAACCGCTCAAGCAATCTGCGGTCTTCGGCAATTTTGGCCGTTAAGGCACGGATCTGCACATCGAGCTGTGACTGCAAATAAAAATCTTGCGATAAGGTGCGCGCCTGCTGCAACTGCGCCACCGATGCCGATAACGCCCCCAACTGTTCATAGTAAGACGCCATCGCCTGGCGCGCTGCGACGGGCTCTTTTAAGCGGTCATGGCTATTACCCAACATTTTATAAAATTCAGGCTCAAGCTTTGGCCAGCGCTTGATTTGTTCTTGCAAATACGCGATGGCCTCTTTGTCTCTGACTAGCAGCTGCAAGCACTCTGCCACCTTTAATGCAAATGCACGCCGCTCAGGCCAGCGCTTTTGAGCAGCCTGCGCCGCAGCTAAGGCCTGAGCCACTTGCTTGCGCGCCAAATCGAGTTCAATCCGCTGTAAGTCTAAGTAAGGTGAGTTTGCGCTCAGCGCTTGCGCCTGTTCAAGCGTACTCGCTGCTGTTTTAAAATCTTTGCGCGCCACCGCTGCAAGCGATAACCCGTACCACGCAGCAGCTTGCCTGGCCGCACTGCCACCTGTGGCGGCCCCTGCTTTGAGGCTCACCCGAAGCTCTTCTTGCATTTGCTCAGTTGCTTGCACCAAGGCGCGCGGGTCGATCGACTGTGATACCCGAGCTTTTGCGCGTATAAACCAAAACTCATCCGAGGCCTGGTAGCTGGCCACCGGCAACTGTCGGATCCGATTTTGCATATCGGTCATACGCGAGATACTCAGCGGATGGGTTGACACATATACGCCGCCACCCCGCCCCTCGTTCAAGCTTGAGGACTGCATCAAACGGCCAAACATCACCGCCATGCCGTTCGGGTCGTACCCCGCCTTACGCAACATTTCAAAGCCTGTGCGGTCGGCCTCTTGCTCGGCATCGCGTGAAAATCCCAGTTGTTGCGCGATGGCCGCCGCCTGGCCGAAGGCGGCGATCCCCATCGCAGCCTGCCCGCCGCCGGGCGTCAACCCGGCAAGAATCGCAGCCGCGAGCGTGGCGAGTGCAAGATGACCACTTTGTTGCTGTTGCGTCAGCCCTCGAGCAATGTGCCGCTGGGTCACGTGAGCGATTTCGTGCGCGAGTACCCCGGCGAGTTCGGCCTCGGCACCCGAGCTCACAATTAAACCGGTATGCATACCGATATACCCGCCTGGCATCGCAAAGGCATTAATCACCGGATCACGCACGCCAAAGACCTCAATCTCGGGAGCCCCGCCCGGTGCATGAACGGCGAGTCTCCTACCCATCGCGTTCAAATATTGACTGATATCAGGGTCTTTGATGTACTCTGGATCGCGGCGCCCCTGCACCATGATGGCCTCTCCTAAGCGCCGCTCGAGCGCCGGCGATAGGTCTGAGCTTGAAGCGGGCCCAAGCGAGGGAGCAGACGATGGCTGCGCCCAAGTGCTTTGCAACCCAAGCGTGAGCACTAATAAGCCTGCCATGCATTTTTTAGGCATCGATTGCAGCGCAGTCATTAAACTGTCATGTGTCATACGTTTATGATAGCGGTGATTACAATTGGTTCCGCAAGTATGCGGCCCTATCTTCAGGAATAAATTATGCGTCCCGTTCGCAAAGCAGTCTTCCCCGTTGCCGGCCTAGGCACGCGGTTTTTGCCCGCCACCAAGGCCATGCCTAAGGAAATGTTACCCGTTATCGACAAGCCTTTGATTCAGTATGCGGTTGAAGAGGCGGTCGCTGCCGGGATTACTGACTTGATTTTTGTGACCGGTCGCAACAAACGCGCGATCGAAGACCATTTTGACTCGGCCCCCGAAATGGAAGCTGAACTAGAACGCAAGGGTAAAGCTGAGCTTTTAGCGATTGTGAGAGGCATTTTGCCCTCGCACGTCAGTTGTATTTATATTCGACAATCTGCGCCACTGGGTTTAGGCCATGCCGTGTTAACGGCGGCACCCATTGTGGGCGACGAACCCTTTGCCGTTTTGTTGGCAGACGACTTACTTGACGCCGACCGCCCAGTCATTGGCCAACTCATCGACGCCGCGCTCACCTATCAAGGCAGCATTTTGGGCGTGCAAGAGGTAGCGCTTAAAGACACCGACAAGTATGGCATCGTGGCCACCGACCCGGTCAGCGAGCGTACCGAGCGCGTGCGCCATATCGTTGAAAAACCCAAACCTGACGTCGCACCCTCAACGCTGGCTGTGGTTGGGCGCTATGTTTTAGATGCGCGTGTGTTTGCGCATTTGCGCCAAACGCAAGCGGGCGCCGGCGGCGAAATCCAACTGACCGATGGCATCGCCTCGCTCATGAAAGAAAAGGCCGTGTTCGCCCACCGTTACGAAGGTGTGCGCTACGACTGCGGTAACAAAGAGGGATGGTTCAAGGCTAACGTGGCGCTTGGTCGCAAGTATCACAATTTGCTTCCTTAAGCCTTAGACGATGACATGCGCTCAGCCCTGAAGCGCATGTCCTGAGAGGCAGCTGGCACGCGTATCACTAAGCACGTGACTTTTTCTCACCCCAGCGGCCCTTTGCGGAGAGTCGCATCAAGGTCCGCAGAGCGACCATTAAGCCAATCACCTCGGTCATGGCTGCTGGAATCCACATCGTGAGACCGCCAATCATCTGATCCGTTTGCGCTTCCATCGCGATCGCGCGACCACACAGGTCGAACAAGGGGTATAAGTCGCGTTCGGTGAAGGCAATAATTGCGCCTGCCACCATCTGCGGCGCCATCGTCACAATGGGCGAAAGCACTCGCCCACCGGGGCTCATGGCAGAGGGCGGGCATACACGCCGATCAAGGATCAAATTCCAGTACATGAACCCGGTGATCACGACCGACCAGTTCATCAAGCGATATAAGCGCCAGTCGAGCATTGAATAAAACTGCACTGACGGGATCAGCCAAACGATTACTAAAAAGATGAATAGTGCCGGCACGATAATGGGATTTGTCAGAATCGCGATCAAACCTCGCCCCAGCCCGGTTTGATTAAAGCGTTGCAAGCCATGGCGCCACGTGAGCGGCAAGCCGGCTCGCATCACTTGCCCCGGATAGGCTGCCATCACCACCAGAGGCCCCAGGTGATGCAAAAACAAATGTTGAATCCGATGCATAAAAAACATACGCTCGGCGTAATAATCAAGCATGGTGTGCAACGACAAATACAGCAAGACCATCCCGCTCCAGAATAGCCACTGCCTGATCCGATTCACCCGATGCACGCGCTGACCGCGCACAAACAACACGCCTGCGGCCAGAAAACAGACTAGCAAGGTGGGAGAGAACTCCCAAGGTTCGAGCCAGCCAATCCAATCCATCGCAAAACCTTAGTGAGTGAGGCACCCTGATACAGAAGGCACGTTGAGTGTGGGATTCTGATACAGAAGCCGCCCAGAGATTGTAGTATGTCGTTAGCTCAACCACCGCATGCGATACCCCTATGCCTCTTGCCACACCCAACCTTGACCGTCTGACCACGCGTCGCAAGCAACTGCTGACTTGGATGCACAGCCTGGGCGGTGGCGTAGCGATCGTACCCACCGCCCCAGAGCGCACACGCAATCGAGATAACCACCACAGCTATCGCCATGACAGTGATTTTTATTACTTAACGGGCTTCTCTGAGGCGCATGCTTGGCTAGTCTTAGTCGCAGGCGAGGTGGATCACAGTATTTTGTTCTGCGAAGGCAAAAATCCAGAAGTCGAGATCTGGAACGGTGTGCGCTGGGGGCCCGAGGCGGCGATAGAACACTTTGGCTTTGACCGGGCACACGACGTCAAAGACCTCGATATCATCCTGCCCACTTTGCTGATCGGCCAGCGCAATCTTTTTAGCACCCTGTCGCGCTCGGCTCAGCCCGACTTACTGAAACAGCTACAAGGCTGGCTCGTCGCGACACAAAATGCTGTGCGTGATACCCGTGCCCTACCTCGCCAATGGTTGGATCTGAGCGACGTGCTGGCAGAGATGCGCTTAGTCAAAGACGCTTCTGAACTCGCCACTATGCGCGCCGCCGCCGCGATTTCTGCGCAAGGGCACGTGCGGGCCATGCAGTCAGCACAGCCTGGCTGCCATGAATATGAACTTGAAGCTGAACTGCTTTATCACTTTCGCAAACAAGGCGCGCAGTCGGTAGCCTATGACAGCATTGTGGCCGCGGGCGCTAACGCCTGCGTTCTGCATCATCGCGCAGGCAATGCTGTGATGCAAGCCGGTGATCTGGTCTTGATCGATGCGGGCTGCGAGCTTGATGGTTATGCGTCAGACATCACGCGTACGTTTCCAGCGAACGGTAAGTTTTCAGGGCCACAGCGCGCCTTGTACGACATTGTCTTGGCGGCACAGCAAGCGGCCTATGAAAAAACCTCACCGCAATATCATTTCAATGCGGGCCATGACGCGGCCGTGCAAATACTCACGCAAGGTCTGTTAGACGAAGGTTTGCTGCAAGGCACGCTAGATCAGGCCATTGAAACTGCGGCCTACCGACCTTTTTATATGCATCGCACTGGTCACTGGCTTGGCATGGATGTGCACGACGTAGGCAGCTACCGTAGCCCACCAGCGTCGGCCCAAGAACGCCCTTGGCGTCAGTTGCAAGCTGGGATGGTGTTAACGATTGAGCCAGGGCTTTATGTACGCCCCGCACCAGGCGTTGCAGAAAAATTCTGGGGCATTGGAATCAGAATCGAAGACGACGCTGTTGTAACCAAAACAGGTTGCGAATTAATCACGCGCGGTGTGCCCGTTGCAGCAGACGAGATCGAAGCCATCATGCGTGCGCGTTAGTGATTGTTATATCGTAGGGTCACTCGCACGCAGTAAGAATTGTTATAGCGTAGCGCCACACGTACACAGTAACAACTGTTACACGCTACGACCGCGTCTAGGCACAATTTATCCATCTTGAAGTGCATAATAACGATGCGTAAAATCTGCGTTCAATGTTCAGCAAAAAAGGAAACACCAAGATGGAAATTCGCCTTACAAAACTTGAAGCAGTCATCCCGACCCTTGCGACTAAAGAAGATCTTCAGCGTGACATGAACGCACAGACTTGGACGATCATTCGGTGGATCACTGGGGTTTTGATTGCAGCCACCACAGCAACGACCGCGACAACTTATTTGATCGCTACAGCCGCCAAATAAGTCGCGTTAATCCGAATTTAAATTAAAGCCGTCAAGCCACCCAAGCGCGGTCCAGACATAGATCACGATCATTGCTATACCAAACATCAACGCAACGGTACCGATTAATAGCGTAAAAATCGCAACCACCACTGCACCCCAACCGCTTGGGCGCTCACGCACTAAACCAACGTTGTAAAACCCGTCAAACTTCGCATCGCTCATCAGGCATAAAACAATGGCCTCAATAAAGCCATCTAAAATCGGGATAAACAACAAGAAAAACGCTGGGTTCTCGTACCAGATATCGGCAAAGGCACTGGTAATCATCAGCGCAACACCAAGCACACTGACCACCCAGGCGTGGCGCCGCCCCAAATACCACCAGTGCGCGCCCACACAGCCGAATAACGCGGCCAGTAACCCAACCGTCGTTTTATGACGGAACCGCGTCGTGGGCGTCGCAGATGACACAGAAGATACAGTCATAACAATCCGTGAAAACGTTTAATGCAAAGAAGGCCGGTAACAAATTTTCATTTTCTTAGCTAGGGCCTCTAGTTTTTTGTCTAGCGTCCAAAGCTGAGCGTCTTTTGTCAGGAGCGTGGAAGCAAGTAAGGACAGATCCACTGCACCACAGCCGCAATCGTAAAGTTTATTCATCTCAACGAAATTGATTGTTTCGTCGATCGTAGCAATGCTGGCAGTTTGCAAAGCACCCAGATATTGCAGGGTTCGTTTTCGTGGCGCAGGTGGTGAGCCACAAGACAACTCAAGAGCGATCAATGGGTGGCATAAGACCTGATCGTTATTGAGCAATGCCCCCAAGCCGCCAAGACCTTTTCTAAAATGCTGTACCCAGACCGAACTGTCAACCAAGACCATTGCCATTCAAAACCCCACTTAAACCTTTCGTCTTGGAATATCTTTCATGCTGGGCGCCCTGCCCCCGAGGGCTGCTAGGCGCTTGCCGATCTGTACTCTCAGAAAGACTTGCATCGCCTCGCGAAAAAGCTCAGCCTTGTCGAGGCCAGGTTCTGCAACCTCTAACACCCTTGCATACAGCTCATCATCAATCGATACGGTTGTTCTCACGTAGACCTCGCGCTTTTAAATATTAAATGCAAATAATGATGCATTCTATCATCATTATTTGCATCAAAATCCTATCGGATGACTAGCTTACAATACTCAGATGCAACCACAAGACTTTAACCTTGCGATTTTAGGCGGCGGGCCCGTTGGCAGCGCTTTAGCCCTACTGCTCGCTCGACTCGCACCACACCCAGCGCGCATCGCCTTGTTACAAGCCGAGACCGCCTCACAATACGGCCATCGCCCCGAGCTTGACCCGCGCGTATTGGCCGTCAACCACGGCAGTCGTGTATTGCTCGAAAGCCTGGGCGCCTGGCCGCAACAGGCCGCATTGATACAAACGATTCATGTGTCGCAACGCGGTCGGCTTGGGCGCACTGTCATCAAACACGATGACTTTAACGTGCCCGAGCTCGGTTGCGTGGTGCGTTATGGCCAACTTTACGAAAAGTTGGCTCAAGCGGTGATCACCAGTGGCGTGCAAGTTTTAATCGGTGACGGCACACGCGTGAGCGAGCAAGATGCCTCAGGTGTCGGTATTGAGCAGGGAGCACGCCGCCTGCACGCAAAATTAGTGATCCACGCTGATGGATTGACAGGGGTTGAGTCCACCCGTCAGTACACTCAATATGCCTTACTCACGCGTGCCCGCGCGAGCAGGCCGCGCGTGGGCTGGGCCTTTGAACGTTTTACAAACGAAGGCCCTCTGGCCGTTTTGCCTCATCCCGAAGCGCTGGGCGAACAATCGATCGTGTGGTGCTGTTCGCCCGCGCGTGCCACCGCCCTGCAAGCCTTATCCCCTGAGAACTTTTCGCACGCGTTGACCGAGATGTTTGGCTCAAGGCTGGGGACGCTCACCGCACAGGGGCCTGTTGCCTGCGTGCCCCTGGCCATGACGCTACGCCCCCAAACGATTGACGGGCGCTGCGTGGCCATCGGCAATGCGGCCCAAACCCTGCACCCCGTGGCAGGGCAAGGGCTGAACTTGGGGCTGCGCGATGCTGCAACGCTTGCGATTGTGCTGCGCGGCTGGCTCGTGACACCCGATGAACCACCCGCGATCGCCTTGCAACGATATCAGCAGTTGCGCGGCCCTGATCGTCAAGTGACGGTGCGCCTAACCGACCTGCTCTCGCGTGTCTTCACCACAAAACTACCGGTGGTTGAGCACGCCGCTGGCCTTGCCTTGCTTGGCATGGATCTTTTGCCAGCGCTGCGCGCACCGCTGGCACGCCATTTATTGCAAGGGCTCAGGTTGTAGCCTTAGTCTGACTAGGCCGACCGAAGCGCCCTACTAAGCCCAAAGCGTTACAATTTACCCATGAATATCGGCCCTTGGTCTCTCACGAACAACATTTTTGTTGCCCCGATGGCGGGGGTGACAGACCGACCTTTTCGGCAATTGTGCAAACGCCTTGGGGCCGGCTACGCCGTGTCTGAAATGGCGGCCAGCAATCCTCAATTGTGGCAAACGGTTAAGTCGTCGCGTCGTTTGAATCACGACGGCGAAAGCGACCCAATTGCCGTGCAAATCGCCGGTGCTAACCCACAAATGATGGCGCAAGCCGCTGTGTTTAATATCGGCAAGGGTGCTCGCGTCATCGACATCAACATGGGCTGTCCAGTCAAAAAAGTGTGTAACGTCGCCTCAGGCTCGGCGCTGTTGCGTCACGAAGATCTCGTGGCGCGCATTCTTGATGCGGTTGTGAAGGCCTGCACACCTTTGGGCATACCCGTCACGCTTAAAACGCGCACGGGCTGGGATCGCGAGCATCGTAATGCGCTTCGCATTGCACATCTGGCACAAGACACTGGTATTGCCGCGCTCACGCTGCATGGCCGTACACGCGCAGACATGTACCTGGGCGAAGCCGAATACGACACCATCCGAGAAGTCAAAGCCAGCATTTCGATTCCGGTGGTGGCCAACGGTGACATCGATAGCCCGCAAAAAGCACGTAGCGTACTTGCTTACACGGGTGCCGATGCTGTCATGATTGGCCGTGCAGCGCAGGGCCGCCCCTGGATCTTCAGAGAAATTGATTATTTTCTGTGTACAGGTCAAACACTTGCGCCCCCAACTTGGACAGAAATGCGAGATTTATTACTACATCATCTGTCGGATCATTATCAGTTTTATGGCGAGTGCGTCGGGGTCAAAACCGCGCGTAAACATATTGGGTGGTACGTCAACGGCCTACCCAATGGCGTGGCACTCGCAGCGCATATTAACCAGCTTGAAACCACCACCGAACAATTTGCGGCAGTCGACCATTGGTTTTTGGCACAAGCCGACACGCACGCAGACAGTCTGGTCGCAACCTGCGACAATAACGATCTAAGTTCGCCCTACCTGCACGCCGCCTGACGGTCATTCTTATGAAAAAAAATAACATCCTTGATGAAGCGGTACGCCAAAGCCTTGACAGTTACTTTGCTGACTTGGGAGACACCGAACCCAACGATCTATATGACATGGTAGTCAGCTGCGTTGAACACCCGCTGCTGGCAATCGCCATGCAACGCGCCAACAATAATCAATCTCGTGCTGCGCTGATGCTGGGCGTTACCCGTAACACTCTTCGAAAAAAACTGTTGGCACACAAGCTTCTATGACTATTCAAACCGCACTCCTTTCTGTTTCAGATAAAGCCGGCATCGTCGATTTTGCCAGAGCACTTGCTAAGCGCGGCGTTCGACTTCTTTCAACTGGGGGCACGGCAAAATTACTGGCTCAAGCCGGTTTAACAGTGACCGAAGTTGCACAACACACCGGTTCACCTGAAATTCTGGATGGTCGCGTCAAAACTCTGCATCCAAAAATTCATGGGGGCCTGCTGGCTCGACGCGATAGCGCCGAGCACTTGCAAACGCTTCAAGAGCACGGCATTGAGCGTATCGACCTGCTTGTGGTCAATCTTTACCCCTTTCGCGCCGCCGTCGCAAAGCCTGACTGCACCTTCGCCGATGCGGTCGAGAATATCGATATCGGTGGGCCCGCCATGCTGCGCGCTGCCGCAAAAAATCACGGCACCGAAGCAGGCGGCGTGACCGTGGTGATCGACCCCACTGATTACCCTCGCGTTTTAAAAGAAATGGATGCCACGGGCGACGCGTCGTACGGGTTGCGCTTGGCCCTCGCCACCAAAGTCTACGCGCACACCAGTGCCTACGATGGCGCGATTGCGGCGTACCTCAGCAGCCTGATCGCCCCCGAGCCGGCACAAGAAGCGGTGCCCGAGCGCAGCACCTGGCCCAATACGCTCACACTACAAGTTCACCAGCAACAAGTGTTGCGCTACGGTGAAAACGCTCAGCAGCGCTCGGCGTTTTATGTCGATCCCACTTGCCCCGCCGGCCTGTTAGGCAACTTCGTACAATTGCAGGGCAAAGAGCTTTCGTATAACAATATTGCCGATTCAGATGCCGCGTGGGATTGCGTACGCAGCTTTGCCGAGCCCGCCTGTGTCATCGTCAAACATGCCAATCCGTGTGGCGTAGCCGTCGCCGATACTGCCGTCAACGCCTACCTCAAGGCGTTTAAAACAGATCCCACTTCGGCTTTTGGCGGCATCATCGCCTTTAACCGCAATGTCAACCTGGCATGTGCCAAAGCGATCAGCAATCAATTTGTTGAAGTCTTACTTGCACCGAGTTACGACAAAGCGGCACTCGAATTTTTGACCGCCAAGAAAAATGTTCGCGTGTTGCAAGTGCCAATGGGTGACGGGCAAAACGACATCGATGTGAAGCGTGTTGGTGGTGGCTGGTTGGTGCAAACGCCTGACTCGCAAACCGTGCAGGCAAGTGATCTAAAAGTTGCCTCACGCAAACAACCCACCGCCGCTCAGCTCAGCGATTTGCTGTTTGCCTGGAAGGTCGCCAAGTTTGTCAAATCAAACGCCATCGTCTTTTGTGGCGAGGGCATGACCTTAGGCGTGGGCGCCGGACAAATGAGCCGCATTGATTCAGCACGCATTGCTTCGATCAAGGCCGAAAACGCAGGCCTGACCCTCAAAGGCTCAGCCGTAGCGTCTGATGCGTTCTTTCCGTTTCGCGACGGCTTGGATGTTTTGATTGATGCGGGTGCAACTTGCGTGATCCAACCTGGCGGTAGTATGCGCGACGACGAGGTCATTGCGGCCGCCAACGAGCGTGGCATTGTGATGGTGCTCACTGGCATGCGTCACTTCAGGCATTAAAGCAAAAAATGATGAAGGCTCAGCGCCCAATGTGCAAAAGCGTATGCGCATCTTAGGTGTTGATCCAGGCTTGCGCCGCACGGGGTTTGGCGTGATCGATTTGATCGGCACGCGCCTAACCTATGTGGCAAGTGGCACCATCGTGGTACCTACTGACATCACGCTGCCTCTGCGACTTAAAGTGATTCTCGATAACCTTCGTCAAGTGGTTCAAGACACACAACCAGACGTCGCCGCCTTAGAAATCGTATTCATGAATACTAATCCAGCAACAACGCTATTACTGGGCCAAGCGCGTGGGGCAGCCCTTTGCGCTCTAGCAGACCGAGATTTAGCGGTGTTTGAATATAGTGCGCTGCAAATTAAGAAGTCCGTCGTTGGCGCCGGGCGTGCCGCAAAAGAACAAGTGCAGATGATGGTGCAACGTTTGTTATCGCTTGATGGTGTGCCTGCACCCGACTCGGCTGACGCGCTCGCTTGCGCGATCTGCCACGCGCACGTCAGCCCTTTAGCCGAAAAACTCGG
>CANKOW010000003.1 GCA_947484295.1 Alcaligenaceae bacterium
CCAACGCCACCAAGCGTTCGTAGCCTTCGATCGCCTGGCCCAAGTGATAGACCAGATGAAAGCAACGCTTTTGCTCAAAATGCTCGTAGTAATGACTGGCGTCTGAGGCAAGCACTACCCAACCCCTAGCAGTATGGACTCGCACCACTTGCATGCCGGCAGTATGCCCACCAATTTTATGCACACTGATCCCCGGTGCAATCGTCGCATCCCCTTGGTGAAAAATCACGCGATCTTTGTAAACCAGTCGAATCATGCCAGCAACGTGATCCACTTCAAACGCACGACTGAAACGCTCGCAGCACATGAGGCGACCCGTCGCAAACGCCATTTCATCGTCTTGCAGGTGAAACTTGGCAATCGGAAACTCATCAAACGTACCCACATGATCGTTATGCAAATGCGTGATCACGATTTCGGAAATGTCTTTGGTGTCAATGCCGAGCAGCTTCAAAGCATCGGCCGGTCGGCGCAGCAATGTCCGGTGGCGCTTATCCGCCATGTCCTGATTGAACCCCGTATCGACTAGAACCAAGCGTTGCCCATCTCGTATCACCCAAAGGTAATAATCCATCGGCATTGGCACATCGTGGGGGTCACCCCCCATGAAATGATCAGGCCTGCGACCCTCTCGGGTTGCGTACTTTAAAGCAATCACCTCATAACAAGGTAAGTTCGCTTGATTCATTATTGCGACCCAATCATCAATTCAGCCTCTCAAACATCAGACACCAACCTTAGAGGTGAGCTTCATCAGTTCACCAACATTTTGGCAGCTTTCGATTGAAGCCACCGCGGCTGCGATTTCGCCGGCACGCTTGGCACCCAAGAGGGGAATCACCAGGCTGTCAAACTTGCCGCGTAGCTCATCATCACTCATTGAATTTTGAATAGAGCCTTTTGGATAATCAATTTGCGAGACAAATTTAGAACCATCTTCCATCACCATGGTCATCAAACATGACACGCCGCGCGGCAGCGAATCATCCACCGTAATATTGACCAGATCAGTCAAACGGATCAATTCAGCTTCGCCCAAGCGTGCATCGTTATATTGAGCAAACAACGCCTGGCCATCCAGCAAAGCAACAGCCACTGAGTAAGGCAAACTGACTTGCGCTTCGTGATAAGTCTGAGGACGCTTGTTTTGATGATACAGCGCCCAATCCGAATGGCGCGCCATTTCAATCGCCTTGATACGTTTTAAATCGGGCGCGTGCTTGCGGCGAATTTCAAGTGCGCAGTCAATCGCGTTATGAATCGGACGTGCACATGAGTAAGGCTTAAATTCAATATCGAGCTGATAGGGCTGTGCAAAATCTTTGACCAACTGTGAAGGATCGCTTTTGTCTGTGAAAGCGGCTAAAAAGCCGCGCTCGCCTTCAAAAATCGTTGCTGCGCCGGTAAAGCCCAGACCCGCCATGGTGGCAGCCGTCACGCCATTACGCGCCGCGGGGCCCGGATTAAAGCGCTTTTGCATTGAGGGGCCGTACATCTCCATCAATCCAGACGCTGACGCGCCCGCCATCCCGAGAGCCGAGACCATTTGCTCTGCCGACAAGCCCTGTAATTTTGCAGCCGCAATCGTTGCACCGAAGACCCCGGTGGTTGGCGTTGTGTGAAAGCCGCGGTTACGCAGCGAAGAGTTTGCAGCTTTACTCAAACGTTCCATCATTTCGCAACCCGCCGCCAGTGCGGTTAATAGGTCTTTACCGCTCGCCCCCAACTGCTCGGCCGTGGCCAACGCAGAGGAATAGACAGGCGGGCTAAAGTGAAACAGAGCCAGCACATCAATGTCATCAAGCTCAATGCTATGCGAAGAAATTGCATTGGCAAAGGCCGCTTGCATGGCGGGGACGCGAGCGTCACCACCAATCAGTGTTGACTCGGCGTGCCCGCCAGTGATAGCAGCAAACTTACGGGCAACCTGACCACTTTCACTCTGGCTACCAGAGATGGCTACACCCAAATAATCAAGCAATAAACGCTTGACTGATTTTTTGGTCGCCTCGGTCAAATACCCATATTCAAATTTTTTGAAATGTGCGGCGAGTTGATCGGCCAAGGTATTCGAAGACGCTGAAGTGTGTTTCATTTTATTTCAGGACAAGCCTGCTCAAAGATTAAAAGTTAAAAGCTAAAAGGTAAAAATCAAGCGTTGCGCGTGGCGGCCAACAGATTAAACAGCTCAGAGGTGTCGTCCAGGCGATCTAATTGCGCAATCAATGCAATCGTGCGGTCGATATTCTTTGCACTTAAGCAAGATTCAACAACGTTGCGAAACTTGTAGACCACATCCTCGTGCGACAAGGGGTTTTCAGGGCTGCCACGTCGATTCAGAATTTCATGCTTGAACGTGCGGCCATCACGCGTTGTGACCTTCACGCGCGCCGCATGCCGGTAAGCTGCTCCCATGGCTTCGATGTCTCGATCAATACTGGCCTCGATACGAGTAATGAAATCCATAATATTCGGATCGGCCAAACGATCTTCAGCGTATTGAGCTACAAACGCCTTGCCATCAAAGCCGATCACAGCAATGCCGTAAAACAAATTCATTTGTGCAGCGGTCACGCCTTGGGCTTTGTATTCCCAAGCGCAGTGTGTGTAGGTCATTGGACTCATCCCAATTTCAACTTTGCTCAAGTCGTCGGGCGTTAACTGATGCGTATTGAGCAAATAGGCAAAAGCATCCAACGCCGAGTGGATGCTCGTCACACAGGCGTGCGGCTTGTAACCCACCTTGCCAGTTTCCCAGACCACCCCAAGATCTTCGGTCAGGCGACTTGCATTGGGCTTGTCAGAATATGAACTGAGGTAACCACCGTAGCCCGCCTCGAGTACGTCACTAATTCCGGTGAAATCGCGCTGTGCCAGATAAGCAGAATAGACACCACTTTGTGCCGCACGACCAGAATGAAAGCGCTTCACCATGGCGCCCTCTTGGGCCGCCATCAACCCACCGGCTTGTGAACCGACAATACCAAGCGCGTGTTGCATGCGGGGGGCATTAAGTTTAAGCATCTTGGCTGCAGAGGCTGCAGCGACAAACGCCCCCGAGGTACCTTGCGGATGAAAGCCTCGGAAGAACAGCCCCATGGTCGCTGCATTACCAACGCGCGTCCCAATCTCATAGCCCGTTGTCATCGCAGTCAAGAGTGTTTTGCCACTCGCACCACCCGCCTGCTCGGCCAACGCCACCACAACAGGCGTTGCAATCGAACCAGCGTGAACAATTGATTCTTTATGAATGTCATCAAGCTCAAACGCGTGACCCGCCGTCGCGTTCACCAACACGGCACCAGCAACCGAGGTTTTTTTACCCACACCAAAAATCGAGGCCACTGGGCGAGCATCCTCGGCTTCGATCATGGCTTGAACGCGTTGAGTCCAGGGCAAGGTTGCACCAAACAAGCAACAGCCAACACTATCTAAAAAACTGGTCTTCATGCGGTCAATCACTTCTGCAGGGATCACTGCATAGTCAATATTCGCAGCAAACTCAGCGAGTTTTTGTGTCGCGCCGGGCAATAAAGATTGAGGGTGGCTATCCATAGTCTCGTTTTGAATCGTTAAAAAATGAAAATGAAAAAATTTCAGTAAACCTTACTCTGTCTTAAGCCCGGCTTGCTTTACAATGGCACTCCATTTGGTCACCTCACCTGCAACCAGCGCCCCCCAGGCCTCAGGCGTGTTGGGGCCACTCACAGGATCAAAGCCAACGTCAACCATCTGCTTCATAAAAATAGGATCTTTGACAATTGCAGCGATCTCGCGATTCAAGCGACCAATAATGGGTTTGGGTGTTGCAGCTGGCGCATACACGCCACTCCATTGCAAGGTTTGAAAACCGGTCACGCCCGATTCGGCAATTGTTGGGAACTCAGGCAAAGAGTTTGAGCGACGATCATCACCAATACCCAATACTCGCAACGACCCAGCTCGTACGTGAGGCAGAGGTGCTGCCGCACCGCTCATCGACAACTCAACCTGACCGCCCAATAAGTCGTTAAGCATCGGACCAGAGCCGCGATACGGCACATGGACAATATCTGTTTTAGTCAGTATTTTGAAAAGCTCCATGGGCAGTGCGTTGGCATTTGAACTCGCGCCGTAAGAGAGTTTTCCTGGATGCGCATGCGCATAGTCAATGAGTTGCTGTACAGACTGGATCGGCACCTTGGCGTTGACAAGCAACAACACTTGCTGGTTAGCCGTTTGCGCAATGGGTGCCAAATCGCGCGCAGAGTTATACGCCATTTTTTTACCAAAGGCGACGTTGTAGGCTTGGCTTGTACCATCGATCAGCAAGGTGTAGCCGTCGGGCGGTGCCTTGGCGACAATGTCGGTGCCGATGCTACCGTCAGACCCTGGGCGGTTTTCGACGACGACCGCCACCCCCAAAACCTCAGACAGTCGACGGCCGAGCATGCGTCCTAAAATATCAGTGCCGCCACCCGGCGTGTAAGGCACCACCAATTTGATGGGTTTCACCGGCCACGCAGCCTCTTGGGCTTGCCCTGGCAGACAGGCCAAGCAGGCCACTAGGGCCATGAATATTTTGAGACTCATACGTTGTTTAATCTCCTAATGAGGTAAGACACATCTATACACTTGCTTACTCAATCACCGTACCAGACGCCTTAATCAGGGCCGCCCATTTTTTGTATTCTGCTTCTAGAAACGCTTTGGCTTTGACTGAATCACCATTAATGATGTTCACCCCTGCGGCCTGAACTTTGTCACGTAAATCAGGCATTTGCAATACGTTTGCAAGTTGTGTTTGCATAAAAGACACCACATTCGCTGGCAGATTTGCAGGGCCTAGCACCATGTACCAGGTGGTTGAGGCGTAACCTTTGACGCCGGCTTCTTCAATGGTGGGCATATCCTTCGCGATCGTCGAGCGTGTGACGCCGGTCTGACCCAAGGCAACCACGCGGCCATCGCGCACGTAAGGCATGCTCTCAGAAATCGGCAACATCGTCACATCAACTTCTCCCGACATCACATCTATCAAGGCTGGACCGCCGCCACGATAAGGAATATGCAAATATTGCATGCCGGTCATATGACGTAATACATCCATCGCTAAGTGTGATGAACTGCCGTTGCCAGAACTTGCAAAACGAATCGCGTCTGGCTTTGTCTTACCCATCGCAACCAAGTCATTAATCGACTTGATCGGCAGCTTGGCATTTGCCAACAACACTAAAGGCGCTTCGCCAATCAAGGCAATCGGCGTGAAATCTTCAATCTTGAAATTCACTTTTTTATACAAGCTTGGGTTAATCGCAATACCTGGCGTACTAAAGAGCAGCGTGTAACCATCTGGCTTGGCCGAAGCCGTGGCGGCAAAAGCGATATTGCCGCCTGCTCCTGTGCGATTTTCAACGACGAACTGTTTGCCCGTAACATCACTGAGCTTTTGCATGACCAAGCGGCCAACGATATCAGCACTGCCGCCAGCTGGAAAGCCAACGAACACCTGCACCGAGCGCGCGGGATAGTCTTGAGCAGACACGGGAGCCAACAAACTAAAACAAAATAGCGTCGCAACCGACAGAAAAGTAAAACGTTTCATGACACGCCTCTTTGATAGTTAAAGTTTCAATCGTTGTAGTTTCGAAAGGTAAAGTTTCAATCGTTGAATATTTGAATATTTGAATATTTGAATATTTGAATCGTTGAATCGTTGAATCGTTGAATCGTTGAATCTAATCACCTAATACGTCGGGTCTGCATCCAATTGCACAGCAATCCCCTCAAGCGCCTTCGAGACTGCGGGATAACGCTTCATCACTAACGGGTCATGCCCTGGAACGATGTGTTGCAGCGAGCTCGCTAACTTTCCAAGCTTGCCATACCCCTCAACGGCTTCAGCCACGTTAAACATCGTGGTAAAGACACGTTTCTTTTCGAAATGTTCGTAATAGTGGCTTGTATCAGACGCCAACACAACCCAGCCACGGCGCGTCCAGACACGTACACATTGCACGCCGTGCGTGTGACCGCCGATCCGATGAATCGAGACTCCAGGTGCCAACTCAGCTTCGCCTGCATAAAAGCTCACACGGTCTTTGTAAACCATGCGCACCATACCAACCACTTCATCCACCTCGTAGCCATGGTTGAATTGCTTGTGCCGCATATGGCGACCTGTCGCATAGGCCATCTCATCATCTTGCAAGTGAAATTGCGCAATAGGAAAGCTATCGAACGTCCCAACATGGTCGTAATGTAAATGAGTGATGATTACATCTTTCACTTGATTGACATCTACGCCAATTGCGGTGAGCCCCTCTGCCGGCGTACGCAGCAATGTGCGCCCGCGCTTGGCGGCCACTTCTGCACCAAAGCCCGTATCCACAACAAACGTATGCTGCGCGTTACGCACTACCCAAACAAAATAATCCATTGGCATCGGACCATCGTGAGGGTCTCCGCCGATGAAATGGTTTTTACGTTGCGCGTCGCGCGTGGCATAGCGCACGGCAAACACTTCGTAGGTCGGCAAGCCGCTCGGGCTAATCGCCTGGCTGTTGGTCATACTGTTCTTCCAAAAAAGGGTTGTTGATCAATACCGAGGGCCACCATCCAGCCATCGCGAATCGCAGACAAAAAATCACCAGGTGCGTGGCAGTCGCCAACGCGCGCATAGGGCACACCGGCTTGCTCAATGGCTGCAACGACATCGATATTCGAGCGTGGTCCGTTGGCAAAAATCAGCACTTGTCCAATGGGCAGTTGCGTTGCGGCAGCCTGATCAATCTTGACCGTCAGGTGCCGAGCATTTAAACCCTCGATTCGACATTTTGTAATGACTCGTACGCCCGCGGCTGCAATTCTTTCAAGCAATTCGAACTTATTGTTGCGCGCCATACCGTTTGCCGCAGTCGCTTGCATTTCTAGCACTTGAATATCGCAACCTTTCAGACGCAGCAAATCCGCCACCTCAACACCCACCATGCCGCCGCCAATGACCGTCACCGAAGTACCAGGCGCGATGCACTCGGGCGTCGTAAAAACGTCCCAGGCATGCATCACTGCGATGTCACTTGCAAGAGCCTGAGTGTCCATAGGTGGAGCTTTTGGCACAGAGCCCGTTGCCACCACGACAAAGTCAGGCTTAAACGCCTTGATCATTGCCGCATCTGCATCAACGCCACATTTGACCGGCACCTTCATCTCCAGCAACTGCGACCAGCGGTAATCCCACACCGGCTGAACCTCAGTCTTATCGGGTGCTGCGACGGCCAAATGAATTTGTCCGCCCACACGCTGTGCTTTTTCCCACACCTCAACTTCATGACCACGCCCACGTGCGACACGCGCAGCTTCAATGCCAGCGACTCCAGCTCCCAATACCAAGACGCGCTTGCGCGGTGTTTGGGGCGGTGCAAATAATTGCGGTTCGGCAAATTCAAGTGCTTCGAATTCTGTGCCGACCATTGGGTTCTGTACACACGACACATCTTTTTCAAGCGTTAAACGTTCAAAACAGACATTGCAGGCAATGCATTCGCGTATCGGTGCCTTGACCTCACCAAAGGCTTTGAGTGCCCAATGCGGATCCGCATACAACGCGCGGCCCACCGAAACAAAATCAGCACTGCCACTGGCTAGCACGGCTTCAGCGTCTGCCGGCGTCACAATACGACCCGCCACAAAAACCGGTACCTTAACGGCCTCTTTAATCGGCTTGGCGACAGGGGCCAAACAGCCGCGCACAAACGATGGTGGTTGAATACAAAACTTTGACAATTGCGGGCTTTCATTGCTGCCGCCAGACAGATCAATCGCATCGGCTCCTGCCAGCTCAACGGCCTGAGCCAGAGCAATAATCTCGTCTTGCGTATAGCCACCCTCAACGAACTCGCTTGCGCTTAACCGTACGACCAAGCACAAATCAGGTAAGGCTTGTTTGACCCGATCAATCGTTTCAAGCAGCATACGCGTCCGATTTTGCAAGGTGCCACCATACTGATCGGTGCGCTGATTGACCCGTTCAGTAAAGAACTGTTGAAACAAATAACCATTACCTGCATGGATTTCGACGCCGTCATAGCCTGCAAGCCAAAGACGACGCGCCGCTGCAACAAATAAACCCTGCAACTCGTGAATCTCTGTGACGCGCAGCGCGCGCACTGCGTCACCGGTGTTGGGATTGATCCAGTCGCTGGGGCCAACCGGTTCCATGTTGAGCACAGCTCGACGCAGCAAGGCACCGCGATGGTTAATTTGACCAAACACATGGCTGCCGTGCTCTTTGATGCCCTGCACCAAGCGAGCCAGCCCTGGAATGAAGCGGTCGTGATAACAACACAGCGAATTGTGATGCGAACGGGCCGTCTCGGTCACGATCATGGCCTCGGTCATAATCATGGCCACCCCACCGCGCGCGCGCTCGGCGTAATACTCGCAGTCGCGCTGGGTCGACAGGCCGTCAGTTGTACTGTAGTTCGTTCCCATCGGCGCCATCACGATGCGGTTCTTTAAGCGCAGATTACCAATCTGGCCCGGTTGTTGCAACAACATAGGTCACCCTCTCGCCTCGCCAGAATTTGCTCGACGTTGTCTCTGCCACGAAAAAACGAGGCTTGTTATAGATCTTCAGCCAGTATGCTAACTACTGATTATTTATAGGTCAATCCGGTAAAATGAAAAACAA
Source organism: Alcaligenaceae bacterium (assembly GCA_947484295.1). Taxonomy (GTDB): domain Bacteria; phylum Pseudomonadota; class Gammaproteobacteria; order Burkholderiales; family Burkholderiaceae_B; genus Zwartia. The sequence continues at coordinate 8,672 of CANKOW010000003.1, forward strand.
TACTGAATTGCAGTCAACAATAGGGTTTCCACCATGCGAAATCTCAATGCTTTGCTGGTTTTTGCCAAGGTCGCTGAAACGCGCAGCTTTACCGTTGCAGCGCAGCGTTTAGGGCTCACCGCTTCGGCCATCAGCAAGTCAGTTGCGAGACTTGAGCAAGAACTTGGCGTCAAGCTGCTACAGCGCTCGACCCGTTTAGTCAGTTTGACCGATGAAGGCTCAAGCTTTTACGAACGCTGCCGTAACATCTTGGCCGAACTCGACGACGCGGAAAGCGCCGTCACCATGAGCAACGCCACACCAAAAGGGCGGCTACGTATTCAAATGCCAGTCGGCTTTGGTCGACGCGTGATCGCACCAAAACTTTGGGCGTTCACGCAGCAGCATCCAGAGTTGGTGGTCGATGTTGAGCTAAGCGATCGCGTGGTTGATCTCGCCTACGAAGGCATCGATGCCGCGATCCAGATTGGACCGGTGAGCGACTCGCGTGTGGTGGCGCGCAGGCTTTGTCGCTTAAGCTTCGCCGCCTGCGCCTCGCCAGAGTATTTAGCCAAACACGGCGAACCCACAACCCCCGAAGAGCTTCAAACGCATCAATGTCTAGCGTACTTGCTGCCCATGACGGGGGGGCATCGCGAATGGCAATTTGCCAAAGATGGGCAGAATTTTTCTAAGTCGTTCTCGGGCGCTTTAAACATCAATAACGCAGAATCTTTGCTTGAGGCTGTGGTTGCTGGCGCCGGAATCACTATGATCAGCAACTTCATTGCGGCCGACGCGTTAAAAAGTGGAAAACTTAAGACTATCTTGCCGGATTACGTCGTCGAAGGGCCAGAGGTGTTCGTAGTGTATTTGCCACGAAGCAATCTTTCGGCGAAAGTAAAGGCCTTTGTTGAATTTTTAACCCTGACTGTCGAGGGAATCGAACGTGCTTAGGGCGAACCTGGCCTCAACGCCAAACCCAACCTCGCCACCTGATATTTTCTGTACTCTCCGTTTCTTGACCTCTGTTTTTTTACACACTTACAAAAACTTATCATGACAACCCCTAAAACCACACTCAAACTCATGTCATCGATGGCGTTACGTAGCGTTCTTAACGAAGTCATCCCTGATTTTGAAAAACAAGCGGGTATCGCCGTTGAAATCAAATATGGTGCCACTGCAAAACTAAGCGAGCGTATTCGTGGCGGCGCCCGCGGCGATCTCGTGATCGCCGTCGCAGGTTCAATCAACGAACTCGAAGCCGAAGGCATTTTGCAACAGGGCGCGCGAGTCGATCTCGTCACCTCGGAAGTCGCCATGGCTGTCAAGCTTGGTGCACCCGTACCAGATATTTCGACCCAAGAGGCGTTTATTGCAACCCTGCGCGCGTCGCGTTCATTCGTATTTTCTAAACAAGGGGCAAGCGGGATGTACTTCGCAAGCCTGCTCAAACGTCTTGGGTTAGATGAAGAACTTCGGCCTAAAGCAACTGTCTTGGCTGAAGGCCTCACGGGCGAACTTGTAGCCCGCGGTGAGATTGAACTCGCGGTACAGCAAATGAGTGAGCTGATGCAGGTGTCTGGAATCAATATCTTTGCCAAACTCCCTCCTGCCGTCCAACAATCGACCACATTTTCAATTGGCGTATTTAAAGACCCAACCAAGCCTGAAGTGATCAGCGCCTTCAACGCGTTTATGCGCACGCCGGTGGTCGCAGCGGTATACAAGCGTCAAGGTTTAGACCCAATCACTCCAGTCAAGGGTTAGGACCACTCAAACACGTCTAGGTTTAGATCCATTCACGCGTTAATCTTTAAGAGACCCTCTCATGACCAATGCCCTGCATGACCTAACTTTGGCACAAGCCGCAGAGCTTCTGCGCACGCGCAAACTCTCGCCACTTGATTACGTGAATCATCAAATCGCGCGTATTGAGGCGTATGACGTTCAACTGAGTGCGTTTATTACACCGACCTTCGACTTGGCACGCCAACAAGCCAAGGCGGCTGAGGCTCAGATCATGGCGGGCGACTATCGCGGACCCATGCATGGCGTGCCCTTTGGGGCAAAAGACATCTACGAAACCGCAGACATTCTGACGACCGGCGGGTCACGTACAGCGCAGCACTATGTGCCTACCAAAGATGCCGCGGTCGTATCTAAGCTCTATGGCGCTGGAGCTGTACTGATGGGCAAACTCAATACACACGAATTTGCACACGGCGGGCCCTCACTTGATTTACCTTGGCCGCCAGTGCGCAACCCTTGGGGGCTCGATCGATTCAGTGGCGGCTCATCTAGCGGATCGGGGGCTGCAGTCGCCGCGGGGTTCGTGCCTGCAGCCTTAGGCACCGACACAGGGGGTTCGATTCGTGGACCAGCCTCACTGTGTGGCATCGCAGGCTTTATGCCTAGCTCAGGGCTAGTGAGTCGCACGGGCGTCATGCCTAACTCTTTTACGTTCGATCACTGTGGTCCCATGGCCTGGACGGTTGAAGACTGTGCACTGATGTTGCAAGCAATAGCCGGACACGACCCGAAAGACGGCAACAGCTTCGCTCAACCCATCCAAGATTACAAATCTCAGTTGGGCGGTGGCGTCAAAGGGCTGCGTATCGGAGTGCTGCGCCACTGGTGGGAAGAAGAAAACCCAGCCAATCCTGAACATCTCCAAGCACTTGAACGGGCCATCGATATCTTCAAACAACTAGGTGCCCACGTGGCAGACTGCCGCGTGCGTTCGATGCAAGACTATATGGATGTCAAGGTGGTCATCGCTGAAACAGAAATCTTTGCGGTGCATCAGCCCAATCTCATCAGTCGTCCAGGTGACTTTGGGCACGATTTCTTGAGTCGCATCCTACCCGCCTCGCTATTTCAATCCGTTGATTACTTGGCAGCGACACGCGAGCATCGGCGGATGATCAACGAGATGCAACCCATTTATGAAAAGTTTGATTTGCTCTTGATGCCCACCTTCGGCCCAGCCAGCCCAATCACAGCGCATCGCCCCATCACATTTTGGCAACGCGGCAATTCACAAGTGCTAGCCAATGTCTCAGGGGGCCCTGCGCTGGCTGTGTGTTGCGGCTTTAACACGGCCGGCCTACCCATGGGATTGCAGCTTGTCGGTGCGCCGCAGGCCGATGCCTTAGTGTTACGCGCCGGCCACACCTATGAATTGGCAGCCGGCTTACGCGCAAAACGCCCAGTACTCGTTGCGGGTAACCAGGCGCCGGTACTTGCGCCGCAACACTTAACACCTGACACCTCGGGCTGCGATGCTGCCACGCGCGAGCTTGCCCTGCGCATGGCAAAAAATGCTGGGCTTAAGTTAAACGAAGCCCAAACCGAAATCTTGCTTGAAGCCGCGCCGTATGCCTTCGCGATGACTCAACGGCTGCGAAAAAATCGCAACTGGTTCGAAGAGCCCGCTAATGTTTTTAGAACCTAAGCCACTAAAACCCGAATCGAGTTCGCCTCTTTAAGCAATATTTTTGATCTCAAATTTTGATCCACTTAAAAACTCACGAGACCCCTTCATGATCAATCTTAAAAGCCGCCTCCTACAACCTGAAATTTTATTAGCACCAGGTGTGTACGACGCCTTGTCGGCCTTGATGGCAGAGCAAGCAGGGTTTGAGGCTGTTTACATTTCTGGTGCCTCGGTGGCCTACACAACGCTCGGGCGTTCTGACGTTGGGCTCACGACGTTTACCGAGGTCAATGAAAAAATCGTACAGATGCGTGATCGCATCAGCCTCCCCATCATCGTAGATGCTGACACAGGCTTTGGTAACGCGTTAAATACCGAACGCACTGTGCGTGGCTTTGAACGTAATGGCGCCAATATCATTCAGCTTGAGGATCAAAGTTTTCCGAAGCGCTGCGGCCATCTTGAGGGCAAAACGGTGGTGTCCACCGCTGAAATGGTTGGCAAGATCAAAGCGGCCGTTAACTCGCGTCACAGCACTGACACCTTGATCATGGCGCGTACCGATGCCGTCGCCGTTGAGGGGTTTGAGCCAGCGCTCGAGCGTGCTGAACATTACCTTGCGGCCGGTGCCGATATTTTATTTATCGAAGCTGTACGAAGCGACGAACAGATGCGACTCGTCAACGAACGTTTTAAAGGTCGTGCGCCGTTGCTAGCAAATATGGTCGAAGGTGGAAAAACACCCGTTAAATCGACAGCCGTGTTGCAAGAACTTGGCTACTCAATCGCAATCTTCCCGGGCGGCACAGTACGTTCAGTGGCAATGACGTTGCAGGCGTACTTTGCAGAATTGAAAGCCACAGGCAGTACAGACGGCTTTCGTGACAAGATGTTTAACTTTGACGGCTTAAATAATTTGATCGGCACGCCTGAATTACTGGCGCGCGGCAAGCGTTATGAAAGTGGTGATGAATAACAATCGCTCGACCAAACTTAAAAACTAATTTTGAATATTGATTGGAAACTCGCATGAAAACGTATCGCATCGCCACGATTCCCGGTGACGGCATTGGTAAAGAAGTGGTCCCCGAAGGGCAAAAAGTACTTGAAGCACTTGCACGTCAAAATCCTGCACTGAAATTCGAGTTCGAAAATTTTGATTGGGGTGGCGACTACTACCGCAAACACGGCATGATGATGCCAGAAGATGGCCTCGATCCTTTACGCAATAAAGATGCGATTTTGTTTGGCTCGGCAGGCGATCCACATATCCCTGATCACATCACTCTGTGGGGCTTGCGTCTAAAAATTTGCCAAGGCTTTGATCAGTACGCAAACGTACGCCCTACCCGAATTTTGCCCGGCATTGATGCACCGCTTAAACGGTGCACGCCAGCCCAACTCGATTGGGTGATTGTGCGCGAAAACTCAGAAGGCGAATACTCTGGTGTAGGTGGTCGCGCGCATCAAGGTCACCCGATTGAAGTCGCAACCGATGTCAGCATGATGACGCGTGCCGGTGTCGAGCGCATCATGCGCTACGCTTTCAAATTGGCGCAATCACGCCCGCGCAAGTTACTGACCGTTGTCACGAAATCAAACGCACAACGCCACGCCATGGTGATGTGGGATGAGATTGCGGTACAGATTTCTAAAGAATTCCCGGATGTGACTTGGGATAAAGAATTAGTCGATGCCGCGACAGCGCGTATGGTCAACCGCCCAGCCACGCTCGATACCCTCGTTGCCACGAATCTGCACGCCGATATTTTGAGCGACTTAGCCGCCGCCTTAGCCGGCAGTCTTGGGATTGCTCCAACCGGCAACATCGACCCAGAGCGACGCTATCCTTCGATGTTTGAGCCCATCCACGGCTCGGCTTTTGACATCATGGGCAAAGGCCTCGCAAACCCCATTGGCACCTTTTGGTCAGTGGTGATGCTGCTCGGGCATTTGGGTGAACAAGCCGCAGCCGATCGGTTAATGGCTGCGATCGAGGCGGTCACTGCTAACCCAAGACTACACACGCGTGATTTAGGCGGGTTAGCCACCACCGCACAAGTGACCGCGGCGGTTTGCGAAAAAATCGCCTAAGCCGCAACCGGTGAGCTCGGGCCTAACAGTGTGTCCACCTCAATGCTAGGGGCCTATCGATATGACGAACGGCAACTCAATTTAGCTTGGCATCGGATCACCCTATTTCGCCTTACCCATGACATAGTCTGGCAGCACCGTGACCACCTCTGGGAACACCGTCACGATCACGATACAAATAACCAGACAGATAAAAAACGGAATCGCAGCAAGCGCAATCGTATTGCTGTCTTTGCCCGTCATATTTTGCAACACGAATAAGTTAAAACCCACCGGTGGCGTGACTTCTGCGATCTCAACCAGCAAGACGATAAAAATTCCAAACCAGATCAGATCGAAACCCGCCTTTTGAATCATCGGCAACACGACCGCTGCAGTCAGCACGATCATGCTAATGCCATCAAGCGCTGTCCCTAAAATCAGATACACCACCACCAAACAAGCGATTAGCGCGTAGGGCGAAAGTTGCATGGCATTGACCCACTCAGCGAGCTCGCGCGGCACGCCGGTAAACGCCATCGTTTTGGTCAAGAAAGCCGCGCCAGCTAAGATGATCATGATCATGCAACTGGTGCGTGTGGTGCCCATCAGACCTTCCCAGAAGTTTTTCCAGGTCAGCGACCGACTGTAGGCTGCGATCGCCAACGAGCCAAAGACGCCGTAGGCCGCACACTCGGTTGCTGTGGCGTAACCGGCCACCAACACCCAAACGATAAAGATGATCAAGAGCATACAGGGGATTAAATTACCGCTCTTACGCACCTTTTCAAGAAAACTTGACGGGGGATCGGCTGCGGGAACTTTTGACGGATTACGAATCGACCACAGAGCGATATAGCCCATAAACAAGGCCATCAAAATCGCAGAAGGAATAAAGCCTGCAAGAAAAATTCGGATAATTGAGGCGTCGGCAGCGACGGCATACACCACCATCGTGATCGAAGGTGGGATCAGGATCCCTAACGTGCCAGACGTGGCCAAGGCACCCAGCGCCAGCTTTTCGTCGTAGCCGCGTTTTTTAAGCTCAGGCAAGGCCACTTTTGCGATGGTGGCACAGGTGGCCGCAGAGGAGCCGCTGACTGAACCGAAAATCCCGCAACCCAGCACCGTTGTGTGCATCAGGCGGCCGGGCACGCGGTTGAGCCACGGTCGCAAGCCTTCAAACATTTCTTCACTTAACTTGGTTCTGAACAGTATCTCGCCCATCCAGATAAACAAGGGCAAAGCTGCAAGCTCCCAAGAGGCATTGGTCTCCCAAAACGCTGAGAACAAATTTTTACCTGGCTCTGTATTGACAAAAAAAGCTTGCCCGACCCAGCCACAGATCGCCAAGGTCATGGCGATCCAGATTCCGCCAGATAAAAACAACAACATGATGATCAGTAAAAACAGACCTATTCCGAGCGTTTCCATAAAGTATCTCTAAAAATTGCAGACCAAGCGTCGGAAAACCTGATAGCCCTGTATCTGAGGGCGCAAAGCTTTATATGTGAGTCGGCACAAAACGCGCATACCGCCTTGAGAGCCGAGTACCACGCGCGCGAGACAAAAAGCCACGCGCTAAGCCCGCGACGACCGCGTTAGACATCAGCAGAAAAGTCACCCTTCGCATGCCGCTCTTCAACCGCAACCACATAGGTTGGACGGTTGCCGCGAGCAACAATCACCAACTCGTCGACAACAGCGATAAAAAATAACCAGGCGCCGATCAGAAAAGACATTTGTGGAATCCACATCGGCATAGGCAGGAGCCCGCCAGCGACATCTTTAAAGACATAGCTTTCGTAGGTAAACAAGGTCGTTGACCAGGCCAAATAACCAACCGCAACTGCGGCACAGGCGAGCGACACCAATTCAAAAAGATGGCGCAGCTTTGGAGAGAGTTTTTCGAGCAGCAAGGTGACGCGCACGAAATCGCCGTGCTTAAAGGCGTGTGCCATCGCTAAAAATGCTGCGGCGGCACACAACCATGCCACCACGTCGTTGACGGCACCCGTCTTAACACCAAACTCGCGCAGCACGCTTTGCCCAACCATCAAGGTGCAAATCGCGCATACGCATAGAGCGGCAATGCCGCCCGCCACGAGGTACAGCGTATCAAGAAACTTTCTCATGGGGCGGCATCACTTTGGTCTAAAGAATCAAAAAAGCAAAATTACTTAGCTGGTACAAGTTTGCGATATTCGGTAATCAAAGTTGTACCTGGGGCGCCAGCTTTCTTTTCCCAGTCAGTCAACAGCGTGGCACCAATTTTGTTGAATTCAGCTAAAAACGTAGCCGATGGCGCCGTAATGGTCATGCCGTTGTCAGTCAGGATTTTTTTCAACGAAGCTTCTTTTTCTTCGCTGGTTTTCCAGCCACGCGTCTGGGCTTCAGCTGCAGCTTTCGTGACTGCATCTTGCGTTGCTTTATCTAGAGCGTTAAAGGCTTTCAAGCTAACAATGACAGCATTTTTTGGAATGAAGGCCTGAAAGTCGTACCAAAACTTCATGCTTTCATACGTTTTTGTATCAACGCCCGTCATGCTTGAAGACAAATAGCTCTCTACTACCCCTGTGGCAAGCGCCTGGCTTAGCTCAGCGGCTTGAATCGTTACTGGAACCATATTCATTAACTCAGCCAGACGGGCCGTAACAGGCGAATACGATCTCCACTTCAGACCTTTCATCTCTGCAACCGAGTTCACGGGTTTTTTGGTGTAAATCCCCTGCGGATTCCAAGGTACCGTAAATAGAATCTTCATGCCTTGAGCTTCTAAATATTTGTCAAGAGCCGGCCGCTGCACCTGGTCAAGACTTTTGGCTTGGGCATAATTGCCAACCAAATTAGGCATGCCGTCCATACCGAACAGCGGATTTTCATTTTCAAAGTTGACTAAGAGAATCTCGCCCAACTGTGCCTGACCACCCTGCACAGCCCGCTTGATTTCTGGAGCTTTAAACAACGACGCATTGGCGTGCACCACAATTTTGAGCTTGCCTGCAGTAGCAGCATCCACTTGTTTGGCAAAATATTCGAGGTTCTCAGTATGAAAGTTGGCCGGCGCATAGGCCGAAGGTAAATCCCATTTGGTTTGGGCCTGAGCCAAACTGGTCAAACCAACACAGGCCAAGGCGGCGGCCAAGCGAATAAGAGGTAAGCGGGACATGGTGTCTCCTGTCGATGGATTAAAGTAAATTGGACAACTCGTGGCACAAAGGACTGTCAACATATTGAGAGGCACAGAACACACCTACGGCACCGCAGCATCTCGAATGATAACCATAGTAACGAAGAAGTAACATCAGTGGTCAAAAGTCATCAAAAAATCTTAAAAAAACCTTGGAGAACAATGTTGAATGCACGCTACGAATTACTACTAAAAGGCAACAGTTTAAGTTTCAAAGGAGGTTTTTTTGGACTCTGCAACGTGGCGCTGCTTACAGCCGCCGATGGCACCCGTATTTTGTTCGATACCGGCCACTATTGCGTGCGCAAAGCCTTACTCGCCAGCCTTAAAGAGCGCGGCCTGGCGCCTACGGATATCGATCTGGTGTTCTTATCTCATCTACATTTTGACCATTGTCAGAATCTGGACTTATTTAAAGGGGTCAAAGTTTGCGTGAGCGAAACCGAGTTAGCCTACGCACGCAATCCGCACCCAGATGACCTGTTCGTCCCCTGGAAAATTCATGAACTACTCGCCGAATTTGATGTGCGTGTATTGCCCAAGCGAGGCGAGTTAGTACCAGGCGTTGAACACTTCGAGGTGCCGGGTCACACCACAGGCTCGCAAGCCTTGCGTTTCACACAGACCGACGGGCGCCGCGTGGTCTTGGCCGGCGATGCGGTCAAATATCCTAAAGAGGTATTAGCCCAAATGAGCGATATGTGTTTTGCCTCGCCCGAAGAGTCAAAACGCTCAATTGCCGAGATCTGCGAAGGCACTGATGTGATCGTGCCAGGGCATTTTCCTGAAATCTTCAGGCGTAATGGCGGATGGATTTGGGATGAGCCGCCCTCGATCGAGCTGATTTTGCGCTAGAACGGGGCCCTGTCCAAGAATTTTTTGCGTGTCTTTTAGTTTACACACAGCTTTAATTTTAATTCGCACGTTTATTTGCATACTTTTAGCTTTTTTTTGTACATTTCTAAATTTTTAGGTATAGTCGTGCGTCGATGGGGAGTAGCTCCAGTCCTTTGTGATCCGGTTCAAAGTTGATCTCACACTGGGCACGACAAGTCGTCATCACGAAGCGAAAGCTTCCGGCTTGTCGGGCACATAACAGAACCATAATAAGCCGAGCAAGACCTTCGATCAGTGGCCTATCAGGGCGTATTTTGACAAAAATCGTTCAAACGCTTTTTCAACAGGCGTATTTGTCTTGCGTTTTTGATTAGGTTTTGATTGACTGTCTGTTTTAAGGCTTAAAAAATGGAAACCTTTTCCTCCGCTTGGTTCTCTGCTCTGCTAGCAATTGTTGTCATTGACCTCGTACTTGCGGGCGACAACGCGATCGTAATTGCGCTCGCTGCCCGTAAACTCCCCCCTGATCTACAAAGGAAAGCCATCTGGTTTGGTACCGTCGGCGCAATTGTCGTGCGCTCTAGCCTCACGCTTGTGGTTGTCTGGCTGCTCAAAATACCTGGTCTCATGCTTGTCGGCGGCCTTGGGCTGTTGTGGATTGCCTGCAAATTGATTCTCGATACCGGCGATGATACTGAGCACGATATCAAAGTCACCTCTTTTTGGGGTGCAATGAAAACCATCATCGTGGCCGATGCCTTAATGGGCATTGATAACGTTCTGGGTGTCGCCGGGGCCGCGCAAGGCGCGTTTGACCTTGTGGTGATTGGTCTGATCATTAGTGTGCCAATCGTTGTGTTTGGCAGCACGCTCGTGCTCAAACTGGTCGAGCGCTTTCCGATCATCATCACTCTCGGCGCAGCGGTTCTTGCTTTCACTGCAGCCAAAATGATCACCGACGAGAAACTACTCGATCCAGTTTTTGACGGCACCGAACGCATTAACGAAATCGCGCGTTGGGCAACCTATGTCATCGCCATCGCAATCGTGCTGATTACAGGCAGAATTGCTTCCCGCAAATCGAGTACCAAAAACAACAAGCTCCCCTAATCCAAAAATATTTATTAAAAAAACTAGGTGACTGTTAAATGGAAACCCTGATTGTTTACATTAATGATTCTGAGTATGCGAGCAATCAACTCGCTTCGATGATTAAGGCGTATCAGCCGACCAAATGCGTGTTGGTTGGCTGCCCTCCAAGGCTAAACCGTCATATTTCACGGTGGATTTCAGGCGGTGCTCGTAAAAAGTGGCAAACGCAGTGGTCAGAGACAACTTGTTCAGAAATCTCGAAGGCCTTTGCGTCTGTGGGCCATCAATTTGTTCATCGCGTTGCCTTTGGCCCCCTGATCAATGTCACGAAACAACTGCAAGGCGAGTTTCTTGGGGCGCGAGTGCTTGATGCTCGCAGACCCAAGCTGACACAAACCGCAGAACCTCTGGTCGAAGGGCAAAAAATTCAGTCTGACCCCTCATCGACGGCAATGGGAATCGCCGCGACCACCGCGTTTTTTGCTTTAGCGTTTGATTAACCTTTTTTAGTGCTCACGAATACCCCTTCGCTCTGGCGGAGGTAAGTATTCGGATTTCCTACTATGATTGGCAGGCTCAGGCTCTCATTTGAGGGCCTGAGCCTTTGTTCGAACCGAACCAAGTAACGACCTGTGCTTTGGGTCGACCTCAGTCGCAGTGTTAGTCTGATTTTTTATCCCGTCAGAATCACGACGGGAAGCCCACCTGATAATTGATAAAAATGACAGAGACAGCGCAATCTTCAATCTCCCCTGTTGGCCCGTTTGCCGGACTGACCGTCATTGAACTGGGCCACAGTGTCGCGGCACCTTTTGCTGGACAGATCCTCAGTGAGCTAGGGGCTCGCGTTATCAAGATTGAAAAGGCCGACGGGGACGATGCTCGTCGTTGGGGGCCACCCTTCTGGGAAGGGGCTTCAGCTTTTTTTCAATCTTTGAACCGCAACAAGCAATCGGTGGTCTGTGAACTTCGCGATCCCGAACAAATCGCCGCACTCAAAGATTTCATTTGCAACGAAGCAGATATCGTGATTCAAAATCTGCGTCCTGGTCACGTCGAACAACTGGGGCTAGACGGTAAAAGTTTGCTAGCCCGCCAACCACGCCTGATTTATTGCAGCTTAGGGGCCTTTGGTCGCGAAGGACCACTCAAGACGCGGCCAGGATACGATCCACTGATGCAGGCGTTTGGTGGCATCATGAGCACCACCGGTGAGCCGGGACGCCCAGCGGTGCGCGTAGGTGCCTCAATTGTCGACATGGGCACGGGCATGTGGGGCATCATTGGTATTCTGACCGCGCTCTACGAGCGTCAAGTGTCGAGCGTGGGTCGCATCATTGATGTCTCGTTATTTGAGACCGCCACGACTTGGGTGTCTTTACTTGCATCGCAATACTTAGCCTCAGGGCAATTAGCCGGCAAGCAAGGCTCTGGCGCGCCGGGTATCGTGCCCTACAAGGGTTACCTCACCAGCGATGGTGAGATCGTGATTGCGGCCGGCAGCGACGGCTTATTTAAATCGCTCGCTAAAGTCTTGGGCCGCCCCGAGTGGCTTGAAGACCCTCGCTTTGTCGACAATCCAAAGCGCGTAGATCACCAAACCGAGCTCTACGGGATGATTGAAGCCATCGTGGCCACTCGAACAACTGCGCACTGGACCACCCTTCTAGAGGCAGCCGGCGTACCTTGCGCCCCAGTCAATGACTTGGCACAAATGCTTGCCCACCCCCAAACCGAAGCGCTGGGCTTGGTACAAGACGTCCCTGGCACTGGGATGCGGTTCGTTGGCCTGCCGATTAGCTTTGATGGCGTGCGACCTAAACCACTTGCGCCGCCTCCAAAACTTGGTGAACATACAGAATTGTTGATAAAAAGGAAAACTCCATGACCGCCTTACCGAGCTACGAAACGATTGCCACAGGAGTGATCGGCGCTCATGTTTTAAAAGTCACGATCAATCGCCCGCAAGTCGGCAATGCCGTAAACACCCAAATGGGTCACGACATGCTTGATCTCTGGTGCCGTCTCACTGCTGATGCGGGCGATATTCGCTGCGTCGTGCTGACCGGTGCCGGCGAAAAAATATTTTGTGCCGGGGGCGATCTGAAAGAACGCAACGGCATGACAAAAAAACAATGGACACTGCAACACGAACTGTTTGAACGCATGTACTGGACGCTGGTGGATTTGCCCGTGCCAGTGATTGCAGCGGTCAACGGACACGCCTACGCGGGCGGTCTTGAAATGGCTTTGTCGTGCGATTTTATTTACGCAAGCAACGCCGCGCGTTTTGCGTTAACCGAGGTCACGTTGGGCATCATGCCTGGCGCTGGTGGTACACAAAATCTGCCCCGCGCGATTGGCGAGCGTCGCGCCAAAGAAATCCTGATGACTGGCAAGCCTTTTAACGCGCAACAGGCGAATGAATATGGCTTGGTCAATGCCGTGCTTGAACCGGCTGATGTGTTGCCTCGCGCGCTTGAAACTGCTGAAGCAATTGCCAGCAATGCTCCACTGTCGGTTCGTCAAATCAAAAAATCAGTACGCTACGGCGGCCAAATGGAATTACGCACGGCCTTCAGATTTGAGATTGAAGCCTACAACCATTTGATCGGCACTGAAGATCGTATGGAAGGCATCGCAGCCTTTAATGAAAAGCGTAAAGCAAATTTCAAAGGGTGTTAATTGAAGTCAACGCTGCGCGCCGATAGCGACCTTCAGATGAGTGCGGTAGGACCTTTGCAAACCCGCGAAACTAAGGTCATTAAATACCATCAAGATCGCGGCATAAATTGAACAAAATAACGAAATAACGAAATAACGAAATAACGAAATAACGAAATAACGAAATAACGAAATAACGAAATAACGATTGAACAAATTAACAGCACAGCAAATAATAATTTTGATACGGAGCACCTATCATGACTCAAACAACCCACTCACTGACCATCGACACTGGTTTGGATTACCCCGAAATTCGCGAAGGCGTCAAACGCGTTTGTGCGGATTTTCCGGGCGCTTACTGGCGTGGCCTTGAAGACAAACTCGCCTATCCCACAGAGTTCGTGCAGGCCCTCACGGCGTCGGGTTACTTGGGCGCTCTGATCCCTGAAGAGTACGGCGGCAGCGGCATGCCGTTGCGCGCGGCGATGGTGATTCTTGAAACGATTCATGAATCAGGCTGTAACGCAGGCGCCTGTCATGCGCAGATGTACACCATGGGTACCGTGATGCGTCACGGCAGCGAAGCGCAAAAGAAAAAATATCTGCCCGATATCGCTGCCGGCAAAGTGCGCCTACAGGCCTTTGGCGTCACCGAACCCACCACCGGCACAGATACCACCAAGCTAAAGACTCGCGCAGAACGTCAAGGCGATCACTACGTGATCAATGGTCAAAAGGTGTGGACGTCACGTGCCTTGCACTCTGACTTGATGCTGCTGTTGGCACGCACCACACCTGTTGATCAATGCAAAAAGAAAAGCGATGGTCTCTCGGTATTTTTGTTAGATATTCGCGATGGCTTAGGCAAAGGGCTTGAGATTCGCCCACTGAAGGCAATGATCAATCATCATGCCACCGAAGTCTTTTTTGATAATTTGAAGATACCGGCTGACAACCTGATTGGTGAAGAAGGCAAAGGCTTTAAATATATTCTTGATGGCATGAATGCCGAACGTATTTTGGTGTCAGCCGAAGCGATCGGCGATGCGCGCTGGTTTACCAAAACAGCAGTGGCTTATGTCAACGAGCGTCGTGTCTTTGATCGCCCAATCGGTCAAAATCAGGCCGTGCAGTTTCCGATTGCACGCGCGCATGCCGAAACCGATGCGGCTGATTTGATCTTGCGTCGCGCAGCCGCTCTGTTTGATGCAGGCCTACCTTGCGGCGATGACGCCAATATGGGTAAGCTGCTCGCCTCAGATGCCACTTGGCATGCAGCAGAAGCGTGCTTGCAATGTCATGGCGGGTTTGGCTACGCCAAAGAGTACGACGTTGAGCGCAAATGGCGTGAAACACGTCTGTTCCAGATCGCGCCCATCTCAACCAACTTAGTGCTTTCGTACATCGGCGAGCACATGTTGGGTATGCCCCGTTCATTTTAAAAAAATAATTACAACAAAGAGACAAACATGACTGGATTAACCCAAGCCCTCGCCGCCTTCGTATCAAAGCCGACGTTTGGCAACAACGAACAAGGCGCGCTCGCCGTTGCTAAAACCGGTTTTATGGACACCATCGCGACCATGATGGCTGGCCACAACGAACCGGTTGTCAACATCGTGCGTCAATTTTTGGCTAACACCACAACACCTGCTGAAGCACCTGTACCTTTTTTAGGGACGATGCATCCAGCGGCCCAGGCGGCGTTCATCACCGCGGTGGCTGGTCATGCGCTTGACTACGATGATGTCGCGTTGTCGGGCCATCCCAGCACCGCGTTAGTACCCGCAATCTTGGCAGAGGGCTATGTGCTCAACAGCACGGGGCTTGACGCCTTACGCGCCTATATCGTTGGTTATGAAGTCTGGGCCGAACTCGTTAGCCGAGAGACAGACCAGTATCATTTAAAAGGCTGGCATCCAACGGGCGTGTTTGGCGCCGTTGGCGCGGCCGCCGCCGTCTCGTACCTGCGCCGTTTAAATGAGGCGGACACACGTCAGGCCTTGGCCATTGCAGCCAGCTTGGCCAGCGGCCTGGTCGCTAACTTTGGCACGATGACAAAGCCCTTTCATGCAGGCCGAGCTGCAGCACACGGTATCGAGGCTTTGCGATTGTCAATGCTAGGCATGACCTCAGCGGCCGATGTCTTTGAACACCCAGCAGGCTACCTGAATGCGCTGTCAAAAGCTGGACGCGTCGATCGTAGCCGCCCAGCAGACACGCTAGGCAAGACCTTACGTATTTTAGAAACAGGGCTGTCGATCAAACGCTACCCTGTATGCTATTCATCGCATCGAACGATCGATGGTGTCTTAAAGATTGTTGAAGCAGAAAATCTTCAACCAAAGGATATTAAGCAGGTACACATCACCACCGGCGTTGCGCAAGCCTCGATGCTCAGAAACCATTATCCAGTCACCGGGCTCGAAGCAAAATTTAGTGCTGAGTTCGCAGTGGCTTCGGCGGTTGTTGCCCGTGATGTCGGCTTGGCTCAGCTCACCGACTCGTTTGCAACGCGCGCAGATGTCTCGGGTCTGTTCAGCAAAGTCTCTCTCGAAACAGTCGATACCGTTTGCCCACTCGACCCAGCCTTTGCACTTACTGATCGCGTCACCATCGAAACCAATGATGGTCGTAAGTTTGACTCGGGTGAGATTCGTTTTCCGCTGGGCAACGCCTTAAATCCAATTGACGCTGCGGGCTTAAAACGCAAGTTTATGGATTGCCTTGAAACAGGCAAGGCTGTGAACAGTGCAATCAAGGGTGCGGATATTGCCCTTTATGATCGCATTGCTACGTTAGAATCTCTACCGAGTATCCGACAGCTATTTAAATAACCGCCCAAGCCGCCGCGTCGCCTTAACAGGCTGGCGGCTCTTGGCCTCACACAGGCCGCTTGCCCCAGCATGAGTTACAGCGTTGTTTGGTTTAAACGTGACCTGCGGCTCAATGACCACGCCGCACTGACTCAGGCGCTTGCTCATGGCCCAGTACTCTGTCTGTATATCGTTGAGCCCTCGTTGTGGCGCAGCGCTGACGCTGCGACCCAGCACTTTCACTTTTTACTTGAAAGCCTGCGTGACTTGTATCTTGAATTCAAGCGACGTGGCGGGCGACTACACGTAGTCTGTGGCGAAGCCGTCGAGGTGCTCGATAAGCTGTACGCTCTCCAACCTTTCCACACTCTGCATTCGCACCAAGAGACTGGTAACGCGTTGTCGTATACGCGCGATCGCAACGTGGCGCACTGGTGTCGCACCCACGCGATCCCCTGGCGGCAAAGTCAGCACTTTGGGGTCACTAGAGGGTTAAAGAATCGTGACCTCTGGAAAGATCTTTGGGATCAGTACGTCGGGCAACCTTGCCTGCCCGCGCCAGCTACCATCCCCTGTATGGCGCTGCCTTGGACGGAACCTGCGCTACCCACCGCCGCGGACCTTGGTCTGGATCGCGCCGAGCCCACCCAACGACAACGCGGTGGACGCACTTTAGCGCAACAAGTTCTGGATAGTTTTTTAAATGATCGCAGCCAACAGTACCGAGGAGGAATTTCTTCCCCTCTATCTGCGCCTACCGCCTGTTCGCGTCTGTCGGCGTATTTAACCTTTGGTTGCTTGAGTCTACGTGAGGTCGTGCAAGCCACGACTTTGCAACTCAAGGCGTTGAGCCCTGCGCATGCCTGGCATAAAAAAGGTTTAACTGCGTTTGTGAGCCGACTGTATTGGCATTGCCACTTTATACAGAAACTTGAGAGCGAACCCGAGATTGAATTTCAAAATATGCACCGGGGCTACGATGGTTTCCGTGAAAACGACTGGAATCCCGCGCACTTTGAAGCGCTTAAAGCGGGCAAAACGGGTTGGCCGATGGTCGACGCCTGCGTTGAGATGTTGCGCGAGACCGGTTGGTTGAATTTTAGAATGCGCGCCATGCTTGTGTCGACGGCAGCCTACCCGCTTTGGTTAGACTGGCGTCCGGTTGGTCATTGGTTGGCGCGTCAATTTTTAGATTATGAACCAGGCATTCACTGGAGTCAGCTGCAGATGCAATCGGGCACCACGGGGATCAATATCCCGCGCATCTATAACCCGATTAAGCAAGCGCAAGATCACGATCCAAACGGTATCTTTGTCAGACGCTGGCTGCCCGCTATGCGTCGGGTACCTGACACCTGGTTGCTTGAACCCTGGAAAATGCCTCACTCTCTGCAAGTGCAACACAACGTGTATGTCGGTCAGGACCTGGGATTGCCCGTGGTCGAACTTGAAGCGAGTACGCGCACGGCTAAGCAAAAGCTCTATGCCCTGAGGGGGCAGCCGCAGGTACGTGCAGCCAAACGCGAGGTCGTGCAAAAACATGGCTCGCGCAAACGTGTGACAACCAGCAAACAAAAACCTGTTTCAGCACCCGCAAGTCAACAACAGACACTAGACTTCTGATGTCAAACGACTCTTCAATGCGCGGTGTCAGCAAGCAAAATCTGCCCAGTAAAAACTGTCTGAGTTGCTCGCGCCCCTTTACGTGGCGCAAAAAGTGGGAACGCGACTGGGATAACGTCAAGTATTGCTCTGAACGGTGCCGACGCACGGCGACCGGGAAAAAATAATGATTGCAATCTATTGGTTTCGCAACGATCTGCGTCTGTGTGATCAGCCTTCATTTAAGAACGCCTGCGCGCAGGCCACGCGGCTTGCGCCGATCTTTATTCATGACAGCGCTTACCAAGCCGAGACTCGTTGGGGCTTTGAACGGTTGGGGCAGCATCGAAAGCACGCTCTGCGTTCAGCGCTGCAAGCACTCAAGGCGCAACTACGTGAGCGACAAAGCGACTTGCTAGAGTATCTAGGTGACCCTGTCGATACGCTGATTGAGCTAGCCAACAATCTTCGTGTTGAGACCATTTTTTGTGAAGAGATCGCGGCCCCCGAAGAGCAACAGCAGTTAGCCAAGCTCAGGAAAGCGGGCTTAACCGTCAAGACTCTGTGGCACTCAAGTATGCTAGCGCCACATGACCTGCCGTTTGCCATTGAGCAACTGCCCTTAGTCTTTACCGAGTTTAGGGTGGCCGTTGAAAAAGCTAAAGTGGTTGTGCTGCCACCTGAAGCCGCGCCGGCAAACGTGCCGCCGCTTCCCGACAGGCTCGCGCATAACAGAACGACCGTCAATGACCGGACATCACCTGCTGCACTTGACACCCGCAGCTCACTGACTTTTTCAACTGCAAACGATTTTGCTGGAACTCAGGGGGGGCTCAGACACACCCAGCAATATTTTAAACGTACACTCGCGCACAGTTATAAAGCCACCCGCAACCAGTTATCCGGTTTAGATTACTCGACTAAGTTTTCAGTGTGGCTGGCTTCGGGGGCACTCTCGGCCCGGATGCTCTACCAACAGTTACAAGCCTTCGAAGCCAAGCATGGCGCCAACGACGGCAGCTACTGGATTTGGTTTGAATTGCTTTGGCGTGATTATTTTAGATTTTTACATCTAAGGTTTGGTGCTCAACTCTATCGGCGCTCGGGCTTACGCCAGCGCGCTGCTGTTGAGCAAAGGGGCCTGCGCGGAGGTAAAACGCATTTCAATGCCGGCAAATCGCATTTCAATGCTGGCAAATCGCATGTCAACGCAGGCAAACCGCAATTCACTGCTGGCATTGCACAAGCTGGTGGCGCTGTCATTACCACGCCAGCGCAAGCTGAACAATTTAAGCGCTGGTGTATAGGTGAATGTGGCGAACCCTTTATCGACGCAGGGATGCGTGAATTAAGACACACTGGCTACCTATCGAACCGGTTGCGGCAAGTCGTGGCCAGTTATTTGATTCATAACCTGAAGCTTGACTGGCGTGCCGGCGCGGCATGGTTTGAGTCGCAGTTAATCGATTACGACGCCTATAGCAACCAAGGCAACTGGCTTTATATCGCAGGGCTTGGTACTGATCCGCGCGGTGGCCGCGCGATGCGAATAGAAAAACAGGCGCTTGAGCACGACCGTGATGAAACTTACCGAAAAAAATGGGGCACGCTTTGACGACTTTAAGACTGATCCTGGGTGATCAACTCAACCCTGAGCATTCGTGGTTTTTAAAGCCACGCGCCGATGTGGTGTTTGCGTGTATTGAAATGCGTCAAGAGACGGATTACGTTTTGCATCATGCGCAAAAGGTCATTGCAATTTTTGCGGGGATGCGCGACCTCGCGCGTTTGCTTAAGGCACGCGGGCACAAGGTGCACTACCTGACCATCGATGACAAGACTAATCAACAAAGCCTGACCGCTAATCTTGATGCACTACTAGCCCAGCACGCCTGCACACACTTTGAATATCAAGAGCCCGATGAATGGCGCCTTGACCAGCAACTTCAACAGTATGCCCATGCAAGCTCAATTGAATGCGCCATGGTGCCAAGCGAGCATTTTTATACGACACGCGCAGAGGTTGCCACACTGTTCGACGGGCAAAAAGCTTGGCTCATGGAACGCTTTTACCGCCAGATGCGCACGAAGCACAAAATTCTAATGCTCGACGCCAAGCGCCCTGTCGAAGGCAAATGGAACTTTGACCACGAAAACCGAAAGGCCTGGTCAGGCACCCCAGCCGAACCGGTAGACAAGCGCCCACGACACAACCATACAGCCTTATGGGCAACCATTGAGGCGGCAGGTGTCAGCACCTTTGGTGCGCCCGCCGCCGCAGACTTTGCGTGGCCGCTAAACCGAGCCGAGGCCTTAGTTTGTTTGAAGGATTTTATTGAAGACGCCCTCCCTCACTTTGGGGATTTTCAAGACGCGTTAAGCACGAAGGGCTGGCGACTGTTTCATTCGCTCTTATCCTTTGCCTTGAATACAAAAATGCTGAACCCGCGCGAGGTGGTCGAACACGCACAACAAGCCTGGCTTGAGCAAAAAATTTCGATCGCAACCGCTGAAGGTTTTATTCGCCAAATTTTGGGTTGGCGCGAATACATACGAGGCGTGTATTGGGGCAAGATGCCTGATTACGGTACACAAAATTATTTTAAACACACCACCGCTTTGCCAAAATGGTTCTGGGCTGGGAATACCAAGATGCGCTGCCTCGAGCAGTCGCTTGGGCAGTCTTTAGAGCACGCCTACGCCCATCATATTCAGCGCTTGATGGTGATCGGTAATTTTTCTTTGCTGGCGGGCCTTAATCCTGAAGAGGTGCACCAGTGGTACTTGGGTGTCTATATCGACGCCTTTGAATGGGTCGAGTTACCCAACACAATGGGGATGAGTCAATTTGCGGATGGCGGCGTACTAGCCACCAAGCCGTATGTGTCAAGCGCTGCGTATATTGACCGCCAGGGCGATTACTGCAAGGGCTGTTATTACGACAAAAAGAAACGCGAAGGCGAACGGGCCTGCCCCTTCAACGCCTTGTACTGGGATTTCTTTGATCGTCACCGCGCCAAGCTTGGTGACAATTTTCGCCTGGCCATGGTGTATCGCAACTTAGACAAGATGGATGAACAAGCACTAGAGGCTTTGCGCGCGCAGGCAAACAAGACGCGTTCGCAACTAGAGTCATTATGAGCGCAGCCCTGCGGTTTTTAATACGCGCAGCCTTGTTTTGACTACACTAGTGTGTTGTGACGTGCCTTAATTGTGAAATCTTTTATGCTTGAACATTCTCCTGTAACCGTGCCTTTATCAGAGCTTTTGCCTCAACTCAAAGCTGAGGGCTACGCCGTGCTTGACCCAGCGACAGTTGCGCAATGGGCACAACATCCACTGAACGAACTGGCTGCGCTTGTACCCGACTGGGAGGGTATGCCCGAGGATGCCTATCTAAAAGATGGCGGACACTATCGCTTGCGCCGACACTCTTGCTTTATTTTTGAAAACGATCAACTCACGCTTGTACCTGTACGCGCGCATTGGCAATCATTATCCTTTAACGCCTTACATGGCGGCATGCAACGCTGGTTTGAACCCATGCACACACATACGATTCAGCAAGCCGTCTGGATCGATTTGCTGAGTGCTTTTGCACGGGCTGCCGATTCACTGCATCGTGCAAAGCAGCCCACGCAGGCAGTCACGCGTTGGTGCATTGAGGCACATCAATTCAGAATTGATACCAAGGACGGCATTGGTCGCCCGACCCCTGAGGGCGCGCACCGAGATGGCGTCGACCTGGTAGGCGTCTTTATGATCAACCGCAAAAACGTCAAAGGCGGCGAGACGCGTGTATTTGACGCGAGCAGTACCTTGGGGCAACGGTTTACTTTGAGTGAGTCTTGGTCATTGCTTTTGCTCGACGACGCACGGGTGATTCATGAGACCACACCCATTCAACCGGCTCAGCCTGGCGGCTATCGCGACACGTTGGTCTTAACGTGCCGCGCCGGCAGCTTTCAGGGTGAATAAGCGATCAAGCCTTAACCGCCTTAGCTTTTTTAGTCACTTTTTTAGCCGCCTTTTTAGCGGTGATCTTGCGCACTTTAACGCCACCCCAATCTTCAACCACTTTACAAATTGACGTGAAGTCAGAATCAGGGCCATAGGTGGCGTTCGTCACGGCAAGCATCTGACGCACCGCCGCCCCAACCACCATTGGCACGCCCATTGCCTCAGCCTCGTCTACACACAAACGTACGTCTTTGTAAGACAGCGCCGTAGCAAAACCAAAGTCAAACGTCCCTGTCAAAATTGCACGAGGAAACTTATCTTGCGTGGCACTATTACGACCTGAGCCGCTGTTGATCACGTCGAGCATCACTTGTGGGTCGAGCCCCGCCTTGACTCCCATCACCATGGCTTCTGAAGACACGGCCAACGCCGCGCCCGCTAACAGGTTATTGGCGAGTTTCATGGTTTGGGCTTGGCCTGCGCCCTCACCCAAGTGAAACGTTTTACCAAAGGTTGCCAGAATGGGGGTCAGCTTCGCGTACAAGGCTTTGGGGCACGAGACCATCACAGCCAATGTGCCCGCCGCGGCACCCGTGACACCACCGCTGACCGGTGCATCAACGTAGCTCACCTTGTTGGCACTCAAGCCTTTGAATACGGTAACGGCAGTTTTAGGACCAATCGTCGAAAAATCGATGACGCATTTGACCTTTTTACCCTCGATCAAGCCGTCTTTACCCAGCGCGACTGCATTCACGATCTCGGGGTTGGGCAGGCTTAAGAAAATAGTTTCTGCGCGATTCGCAACATCGGCTGCTGACTTGGCTGCGACAGCGCCCTTTTTAACGAGGGCCTGCACCGCTTTTTGATCGCGATCATAAATGCAGACATCGTATCCAGCTGCAAGTAAACGCAATGTCATCGGCCCACCCATGTGACCGGTGCCCACAAAACCTACAAGTTCTTTTGCCATGCGATATCTCCGAGTTTATTTTTATAGATGCACGCGCACGATTAAATGTGCACCAGTGCTTAATGACAGCTTACCCGAAGATACTACGCTAAATCAAAGAGTATCGATGCGCTGTGCTAGATCAATATCACGGGATGATAAGCCGCCAGCGTCGTGCGTAGTGAGAGTGATCGATACGCGGCTGTAGACGTTTGACCACTCAGGGTGGTGATTGTGTTGTTCAGCGAGCAGCGCCACTCGAGTCATGAACCCAAAGGCCTCGCTAAAATCGACAAATTTCCAGTCACGTGAGATGCTGCCGCCACGCTCTGGCTGGTAGCGCCATTGAGACAACCCCTCCATCAGACTCGCAATATTTTCAGGGGCAATTTTTTGCAGCATGTTAAGTCTCACGTCAAAATCATTTATTTTTACAGCGGATTCAATCTAGGACAAAATAATTAACTGACTCTCAGCCTTCGCGCAGTCGTTTATTTGGCGCTTATCGCACTTACGTTTTTAAGTTGGGTTCACTCGGCAACCACAGCACGACAAACGCCGTAGCGGCGGCAAATCCTGCCATGACCAACATCAAGGTCTCAAACCCCAAGCCTTTCACGGCGGGGCCCAGCAACCATACTGCTAACGAACTGATTCCAAGCGAGACTGCGAGACGAATTCCGGCCACGCGTGAGCGTGAACGATCGTCGACGTAGCGCACAATCATGACGTCAATGAAGGGGACAGCACCAAAAATAAAGATCATGACCCCCAGTAACGCCGCAAATAACCACCAACCTTGCGCGTAGGCTGACAACACCAACAAAGGAATTTGCAACAGAACGATTGCCAGAAAAATTGGGCGCACAGCAAAGTGATCTAGCAACTTACCAACGGCCACTTGCATGAGCGACGCTACGGCATAAATGATCGCCAGCAAAATACCGAGCAACGCGGGATCAGACACAACGCCCTGAAACCGCTCAGACATCAGTTGCCCGTTACCGTTAGTCGTGAAATTAAACAGCACGCTACCCGTGGCCGCGCTAACAGTCATGACAGCAAGTACGCGCGCCAGCATCGCGGGAGTCAACGACACTTTCGCACCACCCTTGCGCTTGGCTGGAGCTTCGGTCTCAACCGGACAGGCATACGCAAACCAAATGCCGCACAGCACAGCCAATAACGCGGGTACTGCAAAGGCAGCACGCCAACCAATCCACTTAATTAGAAAACCCGTCAGCATGGCGGCCAAGGCCACGCCCAGGTTACCGGCCAGACCGTTCACACCAATCGCCAAGCCAGGATTGGCTGATTTCTGAACCAACAAAGGAATACCAACCGGATGATAGATCGAGGCAAACGCACCAACAAACGTCAACGCAATCGCCATTTGCCAGGCATTTTGCGCGAGCGCGGTGAGCAACGTTGACACCCCAATCCCCACAAAAAACACAATCATCATGCGGCGGCGCCCCCACAAATCGCCCAAGCGACCTGAGGGAATAGAGCCCAAACCAAACAAGACGAAGGCACCCACACCATAAGGCATGAGGTCTTCCCAGCTTTGAAAACCAAACTCGCTGGCGATGACGCCAACCGCAGCTGCAAAAATGAGCAAGAACATATGGTCAAGGCCATGACCCACATTCAAAAGCAAGCGAACCGACAGCGAGTGATCTTGAGTGTTCAATTAATCGTCACCTTGTTTAATTTGACTGTCTTTATTTTATTTAACTTAACGACACTTTCAAACGAGCGGCGTCTTATGCCCGCCCAATGATAGACGCCGTCAGCATCAGTTCTTCGAGCAACGCGAGCGACACTACGCCCGAGACCGAGTAAGGATCAAGCTCGGGCTTTTCAGAATATTTCAAAACAATAGAGGTGTTGAGCTTGGCCAGATTAACCTGACCCATCGTCCAGCCACCAAAGCGGCGTTCGGTAATTTCTTGGTAGTCAAGCAAGACCACATCTTTGTGTCGCTGATCGCGAATGATGTGGCCATAGAGTTCGTTGACTTGTGTGCGCCCGCCCTCAACCGCTTGCAGATATAGTCCGCCCCCGTAGCACAGTATGCCGGTGATGCCATTAGCTGAGTTGTATTTACGTGCAGAATCTAAAATTGACTGCGTCGCAGAACTTGACTCGGGGTCAATCGCACGACTCACATAAAGCAAACGAACCAACATATTCAATCCTCTTGACGAATCAGAGATAAAAATTCGCGACGCAGGGTTGCGTCTTTTAAAAATGCACCACGCATCACAGAATTAATCATGCGACTGTCTGGATCTTTGACACCCCGCCACGACATGCAGTAATGCGTAGCGTTCATCACCACGGCCAAGCCATCAGGCTGCGTTTTTTCTTGAATCAAGTCGGCCAATTGTACGACCGCCTCTTCTTGTATTTGAGGACGACTCATAATCCAATCGGCTAAGCGTGCATACTTTGACAACCCAATCACATTGGTATGTTCGTTGGGCATCACTCCGATCCAGACCTTGCCCATCACCGGACAAAAATGATGACTGCAGGCACTACGAACCGTGATTGGCCCAACGATCATCAATTCGTTTAAGTGTTCGACATTTGGAAACTCTGTGATTTTGGGCTGAGTCGCGTAGCGACCACCAAACACCTCATGCAGATACATTTTGGCTACGCGCCGCGCTGTGTCGTTGGTATTGTGATCGGCCTGGGTATCGATCACCAGACTTTCAAGCACACCTTTCATTTTGGCTTCGACCTCATCAAGCAACAAGGCAAGCTCACCAGGTTGGATAAAGTCAGCAATATTATCGTTTGCATGAAAGCGCTTGCGCGACTCTTTCAGGCGGTTACGAATAACCACCGATACAGGCGTACCTTTGTCGTGTTCTGACTCACTCATGCTATTTAACTCTTAGTCTCAAGATTGAGGGCTTACGTTACTCCGTTGCCCTTAGTTGTATGGCAATAACCATAACGCAGTCTACTTTAATCCGTTGCGCTTAGGTTAAGCCGTTTTAGGTATGATTGATCGAAGATTCTCAGGAGGCTAAGTTGACTCAATCTATTTTCGGTATGCGCGGCATTGCCGTCGCCCCACATTCACTGGCGGCCGAATCAGCTGTTACTGTTTTACGCGAAGGTGGCAACGCCCTAGAGGCCATGATTGCGGCGGCGGCCACGATTGCAGTGGTCTACCCCCATATGAACTCAATTGGCGGAGACGGCTTTTGGGTGATCAACGGGCCAAATAACCGCCCGGGTGGCATCGACGCGAGCGGTCGCAGCGCGCGGGCGGCCTCACGCGACTGGTACGCCTCGCGCGGCATCGTTAACAGCATCCCGTTTCGGGGTGGCGTTGCCGCCTTGACCGTTGCAGGCACCATTTCTGGGTGGGGCGCTGCTTACCAACTTTCAAAACAGTGCCTAAATGGCAAGCTTCCGCTATCGCGCCTGCTGTCAGACGCCACTTATTTCGCACAAAACGGCATCGCGGTGACGCAAAGCCAAAAGGCCTGTACCGCGTTAAAACGCAACGAGCTTGAATCTCATAGCGGTTTTGCCAGCACCTTCTTGCCGCAGGGCATGGTCCCGGCCAAGGCCAGTATTTTTAAGCAGCCAAGGCTCGCTGACACACTTGCCCTGATTGCCAAAGAGGGTTGCGACACCTTTTACCGTGGCAAGCTCGCCAAGATGCTGGCCGCCGAACTCGCCGAAGTGGGCAGCCCCCTGACGCTAGCCGACCTGAACGCCCACCAAGCCAAACTAGTCGACCCCCTGCACACATCAATTGCGCAAGGCCAACTCTTTAATATGGTGCCGCCGTCACAGGGCCTGCTCTCGTTGCTGATTTTAGGGATCATGGATCGCATCCATGGCTGGGATCAGGATCCAGAGGGTGCAGCTTTCATTCACACGCAAGTTGAGGCTACAAAGCTGGCGTTTAGTATTCGGGATCAATATCTCACCGATCCAGCGTTTATGTCGGTAGCGCCACAAGATTTATTGAGCAGCGCACGTATCGATGACCTTGCGGCAAGACTTGATACGACACGGGCTGCGCCCTGGGGTCAAAAAACCTCACCGGGCGATACGATCTGGATGGGTGTCATTGATCAGGCCGGCATCGCTGTGTCGTTTATCCAAAGTATTTATCATGAGTTTGGGTCGGGGGTAGTCTTACCGACCTCGGGGGTGAACTGGCAAAATCGCGGGTGCAGTTTTTCGCTGAATCCTGGGCATATCAACACCCTTGAACCGGGCAAAAAGCCGTTTCACACTTTAAACCCTGCCCTGGCGCAACGAGCCGACGGCGGCGTGATGGTGTATGGCGCGATGGGGGGCGATGGGCAACCGCAAACTCAAGCAACGATTTTTAATCGTGTGACACGCTTTGGCGATCACCCGCAACTCGCGATCGAGCGCCCGCGTTGGCTGCTGGGCCGCACCTGGGGTCAGTCAAGCGATTCACTCAAGCTTGAAAGTCGCTTTAGCGCAAGCACCATCGAGCAACTCAGAGCGTTAGGCCACGACGTTGAAACGATTGGTGCCTGGGATGAAGGCGTGGGGCATGCTGGGATGTTGATCCGCCATGCGAACGGTGTGCTTGAGGGGGGCTTTGACCCTAGGTCAAATGGGGCGGTGGCCTCTTTTTAGATCACAGCCACTTTTGCATAAACAGCGCCTGCCCCGTCAGTGCGCTCAGCGTATATTGCTCAAAGCCAAAGCGCGCATACGACTGCTGGGCCACGTTGTTACCGCTCAAGACCTCAAGCGTCAGTTTGCAGCAGCCCAACTGCTGCGCGTGCTCTTCTAAGGCCTTGAGTAAAGCTTGACCGATGCCTTTGCCCCGTTCAGCGGGGTCGACCGCGATGTCATGCACGTTCATTAACGGCCGGGCCTTAAAGGATGAATAGCCTTGCAGGGCATTGAGCAAACCAACGGGTTGCTGGTCAAGCCAGGCCAGCCAGCTAACTGCCCCCGGCACCCGAGCCAAGTCATCACATAAGCGGGCTTTGACCTCGTCGGCTAGGGGCTCGCCCCCACCCATCGGGTCGCGCGCATACATGTCAAGCACACTGATCAAGGCCAGACGATCGGTCGGATCCAGATAATTCACTTTTTTAACCACAATGCTGCGCTGCATGAACGCTCCAAACCAGAAAGCAACTAGAACAAGAACAACAAGAAAAAGAACAACAAGAAACAAGGGCAGACTCAATGGTATAACAACCGGCTAACAGTTTTTGACTAACAAGGATTCCGATGTCTGCACCCCTACCGCTTGAAGGCCTGCGCGTCATTGAGTTTACCCACATGGTGATGGGTCCGACCTGTGGCATGATTTTGGGCGACTTAGGGGCAGAGGTCATTAAGGTTGAGCCTCTGGCTGGCGATAACACCCGTAAATTGCTTGGTTCGGGGGCTGGGTTTTTTCCGATGTTCAATCGCAATAAAAAAAGCATTGCAATTGATGTGAAGAACCCGCGCGGCCGAGAAATCGTTTTAAAGCTACTCACTGACGCTGACGTCTTTAGTGAAAACTTTAAAAGCGGCACAATGGATAAGTTGGGCTTTGGCTATGACGCCTTAAGCAAGCTCAATCCAAAACTCATCTACGTGTCACACAAAGGTTTCTTGCCCGGCCCCTACGATCATCGCACAGCGCTTGACGAGGTCGTGCAGATGATGGGCGGGCTCGCTTATATGACAGGCCCTGAAGGGCAACCGCTTCGCGCGGGGTCAAGTGTCAACGACATCATGGGCGGCATGTTTGGCGCGATTGGGGTATTAGCGTCGTTGCAACAACGGGCGCGCACCGGACAAGGCCAGCAGGTTGCCAGCGCACTGTTTGAAAACAATGTTTTTTTAGTGGCTCAGCATATGCTGCAATATGCCGTCACCGGCAAGCCCGCCAACCCTATGCCAAACCGCATTAGCGCTTGGGCTGTGTACGATGTATTTACGGTCAAAGACGGCGAGCAAATATTTTTAGCCGCGGTCAGCGACACGCAATGGGCCATTCTGTGTGAAGAATTTGGCTTTGATGATTTAAAAAGCGATCCACGTCTGGGTAGTAATAATGATCGCGTACGCGTGCGCTCGTGGCTCACGGCTGAACTACGTAAACGCTTTGCCGGTTTCAGCGCAGCTGAGTTAAGTCAGCGTTTTGAAAAAACGGCCCTGCCCTACGCGCCGATCACGCGCCCCCATGATCTCTTTGATGATCCGCACTTACTAGCCACAGGCGGCTTGGCCCCTATGACGGTTGCAGCGGATAACACCGGCGCCGGTCGCGAGATCGACACTCGCGTCGCGCTGCTGCCGATCGCACTCAAAGGCGAGCGCTTAAAAGTGCGCAAGGCCTCGCCCAAAATTGGCGCAGATACGATTGAGATCTTGCAATCGGCGGGCTATACCCAGCAAGAAATCGAAGAGTTACATCAAGCGGGGGTCATCGGGACGCAACCTGAAGCAGAGGTTCAGACGCCCTAACTTGCCTTTGTGATCAAAAGATAAGAAGCCAGGCTATCGCTCATTCACCTTAAGACACACCGCATCATTTAGTCAGTACTTTTTATTTTTTATTTTTTATTTTTCATTTTTTCGTCGGAGCATTCATGGACTTACATCTCACTAACCAACACGTTTTAATCACTGGCGGTAGCAAAGGGATTGGCCTGGCCTGTGCCAAAGTTTTTTTAGAAGAAGGCGCGAAAGTTAGCCTTGTGTCACGTGATCAAGCCAACCTCGAAGCTGCCAAAGCCACCTTGGTTGCACAAATGCCTGGCGTTGCTGCGCGCATCGCCGTGTTTGCCGCCGATTTGAAAAGCGATGCCTCTGCACTGGCTGCCTTAGATGCGGCAGAAAAAGCCATGGGCCCCGTAGATGTATTGGTGAACTCTGCAGGTGCTGCCGCGCGCAAGGCCGCGCCCGACTTAACGCCTGAAGCCTGGCGTAATGCCATGGATGCAAAGTTCTTCACGTACGTGAACATGATGGATCCGGTCATTAAACGCATGGGTGCGCGTCGTAAAGGCGTGATCGTCAACGTGGTGGGTGCGGGTGGCAAAGTGCCTTCGACGGTACATATCTCAGGTGGTAGCGCCAATGCCGCACTGATGCTCGCGAGTGCAGGCTTAGCAGCCGCCTACGCACCGATGGGTATTCGCGTCAATGCCGTGAACCCCGCCGCGACGCTGACTGAGCGTTTGAAAGAAGGCATCAAAGTCACTGCCAATCACGAAAAAATCAGCGAAGCTGAGGCGTTAAAACAAGCGACAGCCAAGGTGCCACTCGGACGTTTAGCCACACCAGAAGAAGTCGCTGATACTGTCGTGTATCTGGCGTCTGACCGTGCCAGTTACGTGACCGGTACGATCATCACGATGGACGGCTCAGCAAATCCAATCGTGGTTTAACTGTTCTGCATACGGATATATTGCTCGATCACAGCCTGATACGACGTATCGGGCTGCAGTCCAAAACGGTGGGTGCGCTCGCAATCAAACTTTGATGGCCAGCCACCCACAATTTTTTCAATGACAGGATCAGGTTTGACGGTCACCAGGCTGGCAACCTCTTTGCCCGCAACCTTCTCAAGCGCCTCTAGCATTTGCCCTACCGTCACAGTCAAGGCCGGTAAATTCAACGCCGTACGGCCACCAAAGGCTTCGCGCGTGGCTTCAGCGACCGCCAAAATTCCAGCAATCGTCGTTTCGGGCGATGCTAGGGCCACAGCGGTCGACAACTCAACGGGGCACACCGACGCCACGCCCGCCAAAGGCTCGCGCACGATACCGGACAAGAAGCTTGACGCTGCGCCATTGGGCTTGCCCGGACGCACCGACACTGTCATCAAGCGCGCGACACGCCCATCAATAAATCCTTTGCGCGTGTAATCTGCGATCAGTTGTTCACAAATAAATTTATGAATCCCATAGCTTGACTGTGGCGTCGGTAAGGTGCCATCGTGCACCTCTGCACCTAAGGGAATAGCAGGATCCGAGCCAAACACGGCAACCGAGCTGGCAAAGAAAAATAACGCCGCCTGATCTGTTCGAGTGTGTTGAGCCCGCATCGCATCAAGCATGCGTCGCGTAGCATCTAAGTTTGAACGCAAGCCTAAATCAAAATCTGCTTCACACTCGCCCGATACCGCTGACGACAGGTGAAAGACTGCGTCGTAGTCTTTTTCAAAGAGGCCGTCGATGCGTTTCAGTAAATCACCGGTCTCGATCTTAACCAGCGGGTGGTTAGCGATGTCTGCATCGCGAGGCGCCGCCAGATCTGTAATCGTCAGAGAGGTCAGTGCGCGGCCTTGCAGTGCGCCACGCTTGAGCAACGCGCGGGTCAACAACGTCCCTAAAAAGCCAGCACCGCCAGTAATGAGGATATTCAACGTTTTTTCCATATTTGTGCGCCCTGCCAAGACGCCTTGAACGTTTCGCCCAAGGCTTGATCTTACCAAGACACCTTGAACGTTTCGCGTAAGGCTTGAATCTTACCAAGACGCCTTGAACGTTTCGCGCAAGGCTTGAATTGTGGCTTCGCTGAGTGGTTGTGCCGTGCATTGTCCACGCAGCCAAAGCTTAGCGGTTTCTTCAAGTTCTTCAAGTGTGGCCATGGCAGCCGCGGGAGTCGCACCCCAGACCTGAGGCCCCAAGCGATCGCACATCACCGCACGCAGCGTTAAGCCTCGCGCCTGGTATTGCTCAACACGTTGCGCCAAGTGCTCAGCTACCTGCACATCCCCCGGCAAAAAATAAGGGATCAGAGGTACGTGCCCAACTTTCATCACGTAATACGGCGTTAAGGGGGGCACAATATCATCAGGGTGCCACACCCCGCGCAAAGTGAGATCAACCAAATAAGAAGAATGCGTATGCACCACACACCCTGCGGTTGGCACACAAGAATAGATACGGCGGTGCAAGGCTAAGGTCTTACTCGCGCGCTCACCTGAAATTTGTTGGCCTTGCTCGTTGACCCACGCCAATGCCTCCGACTCAAGAAACCCTAGGCACGCATCAGTGGGGGTAATTAAAAATCCACCCCCCTGCTCTGCAGGCACGCGCACGCTGATGTTGCCGGTCGAGCCGTGCACGTACCCACGTTCGAACAGGCTTTTGCCAATGCGGCAAACTTCGTTTCGTAAAAATTCATTCGGCGCTTGGGTAGATTCAGTCATGATTTCAAAATTTGTTCAAGGCTTGAGTCAGTTCAATGATACTCAAGCAATGCACTGAAACGCTTTAGTAAAAAAGTCAGAGGTACCAAAGTTGCCAGACTTCAAGGTGATGTGCAAGGTCTTGCCAGACACCGCAGTGTTACCGGCACACCAAGGTATGCCAGGGTCAATCTGCGCGCCAATTTGTAATTGCGTCATGCCCAAGGCTTGCACGACAGCACCAGAGGTTTCGCCTCCAGCGACGATTAACTGACCGACGCCTTGTCGTACCAAGCCGACGGCAATACCTGCCAAGGTTTGCTCAACCAGTTGGCCAGCTCTTTGCACACCAAGCTTATCTTGAATGCTTTTGAGTGCCTCGGGCTCGGCGGTTGAATACACCAACACGGGTCCCTTAGCGAGATGCGTTTGGCACAAGGCAAGCACCTCATTCACCACCTGCTCAACGGCCTGTGTCCCTTTCTGCAAACGCCAGGGATCCACTGAAATGACTGGCAGACCCGTTGAACGAAACGCCGCGACCTGCGCATTTGTGGCACGCGAGCAACTGCCAGAAATAATTGCCTGTAAACCGGCGGTGGGAGGCAAGCAAGACGCCTGCGCATTGGGCGCAATACCAAAATTAGCGGGTAAGCCAATCGCCACACCTGAGCCTGCGGTCACCAAGGGCATATCCGACAGCGCCGCGCCCAAGCGCAGTAAATCAGCGTTGTTCACGGCGTCAACGACTGCAATGGCCACCCCCTCGGCGCGCAGGGCTGCGATACGAGCACGGATCGCGGCTTCGCCCTGCGCGACCACGGTGTAGTCAATCAGGCCAACCTGATGGCGAGTTTGAGGTGTTAGCACACGCACCAGATTTGGATCGGTCATGGGGGTAAGCGGATGATCTTGCATACCACTTTCGTGGAGCAGCACTGAGCCCACGAATAGGTAGCCCTTAAAAACGGTGCGCCCTGCATCTGGAAATGCCGGCGTTGCAATCGTAAAGTCGGTTTGCAAGGCAGCCATCAAAGCGACGGTGACTGGGCCAATATTGCCTGTTGCCGTCGAATCAAACGTTGAGCAGTATTTGAAATAAATTTGCTGGGCGCCTTGCGCCTGCAGCCATTGCAACGCAGCGACCGACTGCGCACAAGCCTGCTCGGGTTCAATCGTGCGCGACTTAAGCGACACCACCACGGCATCAACCTCAGCTTGAAGTGGTTGCGTGGGCACCCCGATGGTCTGCACCACTCGCATCCCCGCGCGCACGAGGTTATTGGCCAGATCAGTCGCGCCAGTGAAGTCGTCGGCAATGCAGCCAAGTAAGATTTTTTTCATGTTGTACGCAGACAAGATTGAATAGAGCTTGAGGTCAAAGTATAGCCTCGGGTATTCCCCCGTCACAGCTGACCGAAAATTTGTCAAAATTAGCTAAACTAAACTAAATAAATAGACACCTCGCTGCGGTTGTTGCATTGCAAAATAACCCTAGGCACGGAGACAAAACACTATGACGGCCATCATCTTTACTCCACGTATTCTCTATCTCAGCCAAAGTCTCGAAGCGGTTCGGGTGCAGCTTGCCGGCGTTCGCCTGACGCGAGCCGCCGCGAGCCCCTTGCGCGATGACATCTCAACCGACGAAATCTTGCCGCAACCGATCACGGTGCATTGCGATGAGGCGCTTGGACGTTATCCGTATACGGGCTACACCGTTGCTGGCCATCAGCCGATCGGCGTTGGCGCAATTCAACAGGCGCAAATTGAAGTGGTGGTGGGTGGCAAACGCTATGGCAAGGGTAGTTCACGTGAAGACAGCCCAGTTGCTGAGCAAGCGGCTGGGGTGCGTTTAATCATCGCCGAAAGTTTTGAACACATCTATCGACAAAATGCCGACAATCTTGGGCTGTTCACCTCGACCAATTTTGCTTTGCTCGAGCGTATCACTCGCGGCCAGGCCATCGAACTTGAAGAGCTTCTCGAAGGGCGCGATGCCGTTGCCGCAGCAAGGGTAAGTTGGTGTCATTTGCAGAACAGCAAACGAGCCATTTAGCCTGAAGACAGCAACACCAACAGCGGCGGCTATCTCATCGCCAGCCATCGCAAAGTACGAAAAAACGGTGAGTGGAGCCAATTTCGCTTAAGCGCAGAGAGAAAAGTATGGGTGCTAGACTGGCAGGCTCACCAACTTGCGAGCGCGCTCGCGTCCCGTTAGCATTGGGATTATCTATCACTTACAGGAACACACTTGCATGAGCCAGCTTTTTACTCCCCTCCAAGTCGGCCCACTTAAATTGGCCAATCGCATCATTGTTGCCCCGATGTGCCAATACATGGCCGACGAGGGGCTCGCGACGGACTGGCACACCATCCACCTTGGCCAAATGGCGCTATCCGGTGCTGGCCTGCTGATTATTGAAGCCACTGCGGTCGAAGCTGTTGGTCGAATCACCCACGGCTGTCTGGGTTTGTATTCAGATGCACACGAAACGGCGATAAAAAAAGTCATTGATTCTGTGCGCAAGTACTCGTCGGTGCCCATCATGATCCAGTTGGGTCACGCGGGCCGTAAAGCCTCAAGTTATCGCCCCTGGGAGGGAGGTCAATTGCAAACTCCGGCAAACGGCGGCTGGGAGGTTGCTGGTCCCTCTGCGCTCCCGCAGCTTCCAAACGAAGCGGCGCCAAAAGCCTTTGAGCCAGCCGACTTAAAGCGTATTCTTCAAACCTTTGTTGATGCCGCCAAACGTTCAGTGCGCATCGGTTTTGATGGCATTGAGTTGCATAGCGCGCACGGTTATCTGTTGCATCAGTTTTTATCCCCGATTGCCAACCAACGCACGGACGAGTACGGCGGATCGCTTGAAAATCGCATGCGGTTTCCGCTTGAGGTCTTCAAAGCCGTGCGCGACGTCACACCGGCCAACGTGTGCTTGGGTCTGCGTATTTCAGGCACAGACTGGGTCGAAGGCGGCTGGACAGCCGAAGACAGCATTGTGTTTGGTCGAGCAATCAAAGCGCTCGGCTGCGATTTTATCGACGTCTCAAGCGGCGGTGTATCACCCAAGCAACAAATCACGCTTGGGCCAAAATACCAAGTACCCCTCGCCACGCAAATTAAAAAAGGCACTGGCTTGCTCACGATGGCTGTTGGCTTAATTACTGAGCCTCAAGAGGCTGAAGACATCATCGTGAATGGCGAGGCCGATATGGTAGCGCTTGCGCGTGGCATGCTGTACGACCCACGCTGGCCCTGGCATGCTGCAGCACAACTTGGCGCTCAAGTGCAAGTCGCCAAGCCTTACTGGCGCTCGCAGCCACGTGGGCTCAGTACTTTGTTTGGTGACATTAAACAGGGCGGACGCTAATCTCTAAAGTTATTAAACTGCAAAGGTAACTCAACGTCTGCTTTTTTCAGCAACGCGATGGCGTCTTGCAAGTCGTCGCGCTTTTTACCTGTGATGCGCAATTTTTCACCGGTGATTTGGGTTTCGACTTTGAGTTTGGCTTCTTTAATCGACGCAATCAATTTTTTAGAAATGGGTTGCTCGATCCCTTGCTTGATCGTCACCTTTTGACGCGCGCCGCCTAAATTTTCTAGCGGGTCAGCTACATCCAAACACCGAGTATCAATGCCTCGCGCGCTTAACCGAGCGCGCAAGATGTCTAGCATTTGCTTAAGTTGAAAGGCACTGCCGGCAATTTGCGTCACAACGAACCCTTCAAGCTCAAATTTGGCATCGGTACCCTTGAAATCAAAGCGCGTGCTGAGCTCACGATTGGCCTGATCCACCGCGTTGGTCAGTTCGTGTTTGTCAACTTCAGAAACAACATCAAAAGAAGGCATGGCAGTATTCCTAGCAAAAGAATTAAGCCACATTTTAAGATACATTAGCCTTAGAATGTCGTGAAGCCCACTTCTACCAAGAGATCTCTATGGCCGACTGCGCCGGCGTCATCGCCCAACTGTTTATTTATCCAATCAAATCGTGCGCGGGTATCGAAGTCACGCAGGCTCAGCTTACGGCAACCGGCCTGAGCATGGACCGCGAATGGATGATCGTCGATCAAGACGGCATGTTTTTAACCCAACGCCAGATCCCGCATATGGTCTGGATCACACCGGCGCTCACGCCTACCGCGTTGACGCTCTCAGCGCCCGGTGTTGCCCCCTTGAGCATTGCGCTTGAGCTGCCTAGCAGCCCTAAAACTGTAACCGTCTGGCGTGACACGCTCATCGGTGACGACCAGGGTGATGAGGCTGCACAGTGGCTAGACAGTTATCTTGCCGTGCCCGGTAAACACTATCGCTTGATACGCTTTTCAAAACAGGCGCGCCGCCTCTCGGCACTTGACTGGACAAAAGGCGTTGAGGCTGTCAATAAGTTTAGTGATGGCTTTGCCGTTCAAGTCGTGACACAAAGCGCTCTTGATGAACTGAATACGCGTTTAAGAACGCAAGGACACGAAGCCGTCTCGATGTCGCGCTTCAGACCTAATATTGTGCTGGCTCAACTCGAGGCGCACACCGAAGATCATCTCGGTGAGCTCACCATTCAAACCACCCAAGGAAGCGCACAACTGCACTTAGTCAAGCCCTGCCCTCGTTGCGCGATTCCGGACATCAACCCAGAGACTGCGATCTCGTCACCCGAGATCAACGATACCCTTCGCCCGTATCGCACATTAGCGCGAGTCAACGGCGCGATCTGTTTTGGTATGAATGGCATTGTTCACGAGGGCGTTGGGCAGATTATCGCGGTTGGTCAAATGGCTGAAGGCAATTTCTCTTTTGATTGACGCGCCTCTTTTGAATCACGCTATTCCTTTGATTGACGTTAAGCTCATTCAGTACAAAGGGTGTGCTAAAGTCGTTCGAGCGTTTTCTCATCACCTCTCGCTGTGACTTTTAAAAGGATCCAAGTCATGATCATGATGCTGCCCTTTTTAACCACTCTCATTGCGATTGGTCTCAGCATGCGCGGGCTACGCCAACAAGCGATTGGCGCCTGGGTCATCTCGTTTATCATTTTTTTGGTCTGGATGAAATATCACATGACCGACACACTTAATATTTCGCTGTAGGGGTTGATATGATCAGCCTCACCAACTCGCGCAATAACCTCACCACCACGGTCTCGACCTGGCTCAACCAGTTAGCCTTACTCGCAATTTGTGGCTCACTACTCGCCGCGTTTTTCTATCAAATTGCCTTCAACGAGCTTCCCTGTCCGCTCTGTCAGTTGCAACGAGTCGCGCTCACATTAGCCGGCATTGGCATGATGTTAAATATTCGTTTTGGCGCTTCAAATGTTCACTATGCAATGATTCTTGCCTCGGCCTTAGTGGGCGCTGCAACCTCTTTGCGACAAGTTCTTTTGCATATTGCACCAGGCGACCAAGGCTATGGCTCTGCTTTGTTCGGTTTACATTTTTATACTTGGGGCTTCATCTCTTTTGTCGTGATAATCGCTTTTTGCGCGGTGATGCTTTGTATTGACCGCCATCCGGCCAAACCCTCTAGTCGAAACACCCCAGGGATGATTGTCACAGCGGTCATTGTTTTATTTTTGATCCTAGCAGCCGCTAATACGATCAGCTCAGTGATGGTTTGCCAGTTTGGCGCTTGCCCAGACAACCCCACTCAATATCTCTGGAAGTTCTAAGTTTGATGACACTTCGTTTGCTGCGCTACGTTGCCACAACAATCCCCCAGCTTGCCCTGTGTATGTTTTCAACTGGCCTACTGTGTGGTGCTCAGGCGGCTTCTCTGACCCTTCAAGGCCTGCACCAGCCCGTGCCCGGGGGTGTGGCACTCGTTGCTTTGCCCAGCACCAACCGCACGCCACCCAAGGTCACGTTTCAGAACAAACCTGTTTTAGTCTTGGCGGACGAACAGCAAGGTTGGGTCGCGGTGGTAGGCCTGCCGCTTGACCTCTCGATAAAGACTCAAGTGCTCATCGTCACCGAGCAGGGGGTAAACAGCGAGCGCAAGCCTGAGATTAAAGATAAAAGATATCGCGAACCGCAGCCAACAACGAGCGAGATCAAGTTTGAGGTTATCGATAAGAAATATCGCGAACAGCGGATCACGGTCAGTAATAGCCGTCACGTTAATCCTTTGCCTGACGACATGATCCGTATTACACGCGAGCTTGAAACACAAAACTCTGCGTATCGGCAGTTCAGTCCAAATGTGCCGAGCAATATTCTTCTTGATAAGCCCGTCAAAGGACCGCTCTCAAGCCCCTTCGGCCTGAAACGTTTTTTTAACGGCGAGCCCAGAGCCCCGCACTCAGGCTTAGACTTTGCTGTACCAACGGGTACGCCAGTCACAGCGCCCGCTGCCGGCAAAGTGATCTTGACCGGTGATTATTTTTTTAATGGCAACACCGTATTTTTGGATCACGGACAAGGCTTGATCACCATGTACTGCCACCTGTCTGTGATTGACGTCAAGGTGGGAGACACCCTCGCGCGCGGGCAAGTGCTAGGCAAAGTAGGGGCCACTGGTCGAGTCACCGGGGCACACCTGCACTGGAACGTCAGCTTAAACGATGCCCGCGTCGATCCGGCGATTTTTATCGGGAAATTCAAACCCTAAGATATTTATCCGCCGGCATAAGCGGTCGTGAGTTTCAAGCATTGGGAGCGACGTATTCGCCGTATTGATTAGCGGCCTTTTCAGAATCGGTTGCATAAAAAACAATCAACACAATGATCCCGATTATGGTGAAGGCGATGAGTATCCACCAACCGGTACGACCGATATCATGCAGACGGCGTACAGTGGCAGCCAGCAATGGCAAAAACAACACCAAACTGACCACACCAGCGATCCCTTCGCCTACAGCCATTTGCGCGAACCAACTGAGCAGCAAGGTAAACAAATAAAACCACCAAAATTCACTGCGCGTCGCACGACCGCCGAAGGTGGCAAACTTTGAGAGACACGTGGTGATTGCTGTTGGAAAATTCACTTTAATCTCAGCTCTAACGTTAGTTGACACTTCCCATTACTATATTACTTTTTAACCCTCTTGCACCAAATTTTGGCTTAGCCGACGTAATTTCTTGTATATTTAGGAACACTTGGTTGAGACGCGTAAGGCGGTCTGCGCCATGCAGCATGCGTGTACGTGCTGCGCGTCAGTTCGTAGATTCACACATTAGGTTACCGTCCATGGCAATTAAAACAATATGCGCCTCAGCGCGGGCGCCGGAGATCACATGAAAGCTCGAATCCTTGCCGTCCTGGCTGCCCTAGTGCTTAGCGCCAACTGCTCAGCTGCTTTTCCTGAACGGGCGGTGACATTAATTGCACCGTTTCCAGCTGGTGGTGCGGCTGACGTGATCGCCCGCTTGCTTGCCAGACAACTTGAACTGCAACTCGGCAAACCGGTGATCGTCGAAAACAAAGCAGGCGCGGGTAGCGTGATTGGCGCGGCTTACGTCGCCAATGCCAAACCTGATGGCTACACCCTCTTACTTGGTTCAAACTCAACCTTTGTCTTGAACCCGGCTTTAATGGCTCAGATTCCTTACGATGCTGCGGTTGATTTTGATGCCATTGGCAAAGTCGGTGTGCTCGGTTTAGCGTTACTTGTCAACCCGCAAGTCCCAGCCAAAAACGTTGCAGAACTGATTGCCCTGATCCGTGCGAACCCAGATAAATATTCGTATGCCAGTTATGGTAACGGCACCACTTCAAACTTTGCTGGGGCAATGTTTAATTCGATTACCAGCTTGAATGTGATGCATATCCCTTACAAGGGCAGCACGCCCGCGATGAACGATACGATCGGCGGGCAAGTGCCGATGGCGTATGACACGATTTTAGCGACGACACCGCAACATAACGCAGGTCGCGTTCGGGCTCTCGCTGTTACCAGCCTCAAGCGTTCAGCCCTGTTGCCCAATACCCCCACCTTAGCAGAGTCAGGCTTAAAAGACTTTAATGTTGTTGCCTGGAATGCTGTTGTCGCACCAAAAGGCTTACCCGCTGATATCAAAGCTGTTTTACAAAAAGCCTTGAAAGCGGTCATTGATGATCCCGCTGTCGTTGAGAAAATGGCCGCAACGGGCTTTGATATCAGCTGGAACCCCGCTAACGACTGGGCGCAAATGATTCGGTCTGAAATTGCTGAGTCCAAAGACATAGCAGCCAAAGCAAAAATTAAAATTGAGTAAAATTTTTGAAGTCCAATCGCGATAAACTCTTTTGCGTTCTGTCAAAATCAGAACCAGAATCGGACTCGGAATCGGACTCGGACTCGGAATCGGAATCGGAATCAGGCTCAGTTAACGCTTCTTTGGATCGCACATGTCACTGTTTTTGATTCGCCACGGCGAAACTTTGCTGAATGCCGCACGCACGGTTCAACCTGCCGCAACACCGCTTGCCCCGCGCGGGCTTGCGCAAGCTGAGCTCGTTGCTGCGCGCGTGGTTGGGCTTAAACCTGCCGCGATCTTATCAAGTGATATGCCGCGCGCCTGGCAAACCGCCGAAGCGATCGCGCGCCACACGGGGCTCGAACCTCTAAGCACTGAACTGTTACGCGAACGTAACTTTGGTGATCTGCGTGGCCGCCCTTACGACACGCTGAGCTTTAACCCACTTGAGATGATTGAGGCGCCCGCCAACGGTGAATCGCTAGCTGAGTTTCACGAACGCGTCACCGAGGCGTTTGAGTATGCCGCGCGACTGCGTGTATCGCTAGATGGCCCGTTAGTTGTTGTTTGCCACGGCTTAGTGATTCATGCCATGCTGGCTAAGTGCATTGACGTAGGCAAGCATCCAATTCCCGCCCGCATCGGCAACACTTCGATCACCCGAGTGGTTGCGCAGCACCCCTTCACAGCTGAACTCGTGAACTGTACCGCGCACTTAGACGGCACCGATTTAGCTGAAGATACTAAAAGTTTATCGGGCGGCTAA
>CANKOW010000004.1 GCA_947484295.1 Alcaligenaceae bacterium
GATCAGGCTAACTTACGCCTGCAAGAAACAAACATTACGCAGCCTTGCCTCTTCACCATCGAATACGCCTTAGCCAAGCTCTGGATCGAGTGGGGCGTGACACCAAAAGCGATGATCGGGCATAGCTTGGGTGAATATGTTGCCGCCTGTCTTGCCAATGTATTGTCCTTGGAAGACGCTCTCAAACTGGTGGTAAGCCGCAGTCAACTCATGCAAGGGATGGCAACTGGCTCGATGCTGTCTGTTCCGCTTTCGGCTGAACGGGTTCGACAAGACATCAAATCGTCGGCTCTGGCAATCGAGATTGCGGCAGAAAACGGACCTGCCTTATGTGTCGTCGCCGGGCCTCAGGAGCAGATCGAACACTACCAAGCGCTGCTGTCACAGCAACATGGGGTCGATAGTCAAGTCTTAAGAACCTCGCATGCGTTTCATTCTGCAATGATGGAACCTATGCTCAAAGCATTTGAGAAAGTTCTGATGACTGTGCAGTTCAAGGCCCCGAACATCCCCTACATTTCAAACTTGAGTGGCACTTGGATCACTCAACAAGAGCCAACTCATCCAGAATATTGGTGCCGACATCTCAGGCAATCCGTTTGTTTTAGTCAAGGTATTCAAACAATACTTGCCGAAACTGAAAGCGCCTTACTGATCGAAGTTGGACCAGGAAAAACCTTAGGACAATTAGCCCGTCTGAATCAAAACCAAGACGAGACTGCGACAACCACTGTCTACAGCTTACCGACGGTGCACGAGAAAACAAGCGCTACAGATTTCATCCTAAACAGTCTGGCAAAGGCGTGGGTCAGATATCAACCCATCGATTGGGATGCGTTTAATCAACAAGAAAAGCGCCTCAAGGTCTCTTTACCAACTTATCCTTTTGAACGCACAAAGTACTGGATTGAAGCCGGAAAAACCAAAACGGAAACAGCAACAGTTGATGCAACGTTAAATACTCGGCAAGTCGATCCGAACAAATGGTTTTATACCGACTCTTGGAAATCGGCACACTTACTTAATCCGAATACAGAAAACAAATCTACTTTTTTAATTTTCTGTTCGCAAAGCCCAACGATAGAGGCATTACAAAACAAATTACAAAGCCACGGACACCAAGTTATCCTCGCCCATTCAACGCCAACTTTCACGCGGGCAGGAGCCACTCAGTTCACTTTGGATTTCAAGAGTTCTGCTCAGGTCGAAACGTTATTTTCAACGCTTCAACAAGAACAGCAGCACTTTGATAACGTTTTGTATCTCGACGAAAACATAAACGCATCTCTCGATAGTACGCTTGAGTTTTTGAATATTGCCAAAGCACTTGGTCTACTTCAAGAGGCACCGAT
The DNA here is from genome assembly GCA_947484295.1 of Alcaligenaceae bacterium. Classification (GTDB taxonomy): domain Bacteria; phylum Pseudomonadota; class Gammaproteobacteria; order Burkholderiales; family Burkholderiaceae_B; genus Zwartia. Next base: position 1,353 of record CANKOW010000004.1, read on the forward strand.
CAGAACCTTGCGCTTTGTGGGTCAAGGTATGACGGGGCCTTTCGCTTCTGCCACACTACATCCTATTAAAGCCAGCATTTTTGGACTGATTGCCAGCCTAGAGTACGAACAACCGACGACTCGCTGTGCTGTATTAGATGTAGATGCGCTAGATGCTTCAACGTTACAAAAAATCTATCAATGGCTTTTGCACGATCCGACGAAACGTATCGCTGCTTTGCGAAGCGGCGAGTATTGGGAACTCAACCTGCAAGCACTGCCCTTAAATCAGACACCACTGCAACGTCAAATTGATCATAAAAAAACCTATCTCGTGCTTGGTGGACTTGATGGTGCGGGTCAAGCCTTTTCGCAGGCTCTTGCCGATACTGTTCAAGGCCAACTCATTCTCACTAGCAGAGAACAAGACTTTAAAAATAACGCTAACGTAAACTCGTTTATTGACGGCCTAGAACAATCGGGCTCGCAGATTTTTTCGCTCTACCTAGATCCTGCACAAACCGATAAACTCGGCGAGTCTTTGAATACGATTGGGCAAATGCCCGACAAAGTGGCTGGTTTGATTTGTTGTTACGACATGCTCGACTCAAAACCAATCGGCTTGATCAATGCACTAGAAATCAGTCAGTGCGAAACATACCTTGCCGCTCAGCGACTCTTTTTAGAACAGCTGAGCGCTTACGCTGATACAAAACAATTAGAGTTTTGTATTGTGATGTCATCACTTTCAGCGAAAATTGGCGGTATCGGCCAAACCTCACACGCGATGGCTGGTAGTTATACCAACGCCTTTGTTGGTCATCAATCGCGCAACGGCACCACCCCTTGGATGGTGATGAATTGGGATCGCTGGACTGATAACAAAGAGGCTGACGCAGTCAGTGATGACTTCAGCGTAAAAGAAGGGATGCTCGCCTTTCAGAAAGCTCTTGATCTGCTGCCCCTACCCTCAGTCACGATCGCTACCAGTCATCCCGAACTGCGTAAAGAGCAGGCAAGGTCTTCGGCTGCAAACCCTGCTGATACTCAAGCCACGCATGAGTTATATGAGCGCCCCGAACTTGAAGCCGAGTTCATCGATGCCTCATCTCCGACAGAGTTGAGACTAGCCAAGCTTTGGCAAGACTGTCTGAAGATCAATCGCATCGGAGTGCATGATAATTTCTTTGATCTTGGCGGACACTCTTTGCTCGCAGCTCAACTGATCCGTCAAATCAAGCAGACTTTTCAAGCCACTGTCGATTTAGGATTATTTTTTAGCGCGCCAAGCATTGCTGAACAATCGCAGCTTATCGATGCGCAAATCACAGTGAATGACGAAACAAACAGCATGACGATTGAGCTGGATAAGCTAGAGAATATGACCGAGCAAGAAGTGGAAGCGCTTCTTGCTAGCGGCCAATCACCTGAAGAGCTTCTAAAGCTGCTCAACAAGTGACAAGGTTGAAACTAGTGAACCAATTCTAACTTGCCCTCACCCGTTAATTTTTTTAAGTCGATTGTCGCAACACATCTGACTTTTTGAAAATTTAGGGTGAGCATCCCTACGATTACAGCCTGTCCGTTACGTTTGTTATCACCGATTTGCGAGAGGTCACTTTGCTCAACATCCACAGCAAAACCGAGTACCGTACCGCCCTGCGTCTCGGTGAACTCGATCTGAACAAAACCCCGATCGAGCGCGTCTTTGAAAGCCGTATCTGAGTTCTCGGGGCGCACTACGGCCCGAACCTTGTGTGAACCAGTGCACAGCCGCTCGACTAAATCTGGTGCGCTAGGCTCTGGTGCAGCTGGACTCTGTGTCGCTGGCGTTTTGGCTAACGCTTCCATTTGCTTGCGCAAGCTTAATGGGCGCATATCTGTCCATACGGATTCGATATGTTTTAAACAAGATTGTTTGTCACCATTAAAGCCACAGTCAACCCAGCCTAAGGGGATGTCTTTACCAACAGGCCACACTGAATATTGCTCTTCGTGGTTTCTGACAACGATAAAAGGGACGGTATCTTCGTAATTTGTATCAGTCATATGCGTCTATTAAAATTTGATCAGCGTTTAAACCAACACAAATCGTTGGTCACCATTAGAAATTTCAGTTCACCACATTGTCAAATCACTGTCATCATATAAAGGTCAAACATGGCACACTTTATCGTAGCAACAATCGGAACATACGGAGACGTGTACCCATTTGCCCAAGTCGCTATCGCACTGAAAAAAATGGGTCATCAAACAACATTTATTACCAACCCATATTTCGAAAAAATTATTCAACAATTTGACCTAGATTTTTATCCACTAGGCACAATAGATCAGTATTTGATGGTACTACAAAACGATAAATTATGGAACGATCAGAACTTTTTGGATATCGCATTAACGTTGTTCTTACCGAACCTCGACACCATCGCGCAGTACATCAGTCAGCGCCCTCAAGATGAAACATTGATCATCTTGGCACATCAAAATTTATTACCAAATGCAGGGATTGCGCAAGCCCATCGTCCGGGCTCCGTCACCGTCATTGGTGGTGCTTTATACCCGAGCGTATTTGGCGAGGCAAAAGAATCACATCATGTCGATGAACCCGAAGAACGACAGTATTCTGACTTGCCAACCATCACCCCAGTAAATCGCGCCCGTGCGCTAGCCGGCTTGCCCACGGTCAATTCTTATATGGAGCTCTTTACCCATATTGCCTCATTTAATGCCTTGCTATTCAGCCAATGGTTCGGTAAGAAAGAAGCGCACTGGCCCGATAACTTGATAGCGGGTGAATTTATCTTTCACGAAGAAACACGCTCTTCTGTTTTTACTGAAGAGTTAGAAAAATTTTTGGACGCACCTAGCAAGCCTATTCTCTGTACTTTTGGCACAGGAAACCTTCACTGCCAAAATTATTTTGAACATGCTTTAAACGCAATTAAAAAGGGCAATCATCGCGCCATTTTTATTTGTAAAGACAAAAATCTTTTACCAAAAGACTTACCCGACTCGGTGCTTTGGTTAGAGTACTGCAATGATTTTCCTGCACTATTGCAACGCTGCGCGTTGATCGTCCATCACGGTGGAATCGGCACGCTTGCTGAGTCTGCACGCGCGGGGGTTCCTCAACTCATTACACCCTCTTTAGGAGACCAATGGGACAATGCTGCAAGAATTAAAAAATTTCAACTTGGTTCAAGTATTCCGGGTCCGAAACTCAACGCAGAAAACTTTTATGAAGTCATGACCGAGATCCTTCAGTCAGCGACCATCAACCAAAATTGCGCAGACCTCGGTGTGCAAATCAGAGGTCGCTTGAGTCCGCACGGCATCGCTCTTAACATTGTAGAGACGCTCACACAAGCGAAGATTCTTGGTGAGTCAACCTAATATTTTCAAACACTAAGGCTCTTGGCTAGCCAGCCTGATGCGTGTTAATAACTTTGTATTTTCGATCATATCTTCTAGCCCTGGATGGGCAAATCTTTTTAGCATAATCGTCTCTGCAAAACCATCCAACATCAGTAAATAAGCATCCGTTGCTTCAAAAGAATGGACGGACGTACCCGACGCGTTATGAAGCATGAAGGTTGACGTACCCATTTCAGGCAGAACCCTCAGATGGGGAATCTCTATCGACCCCTTTTCACCCAAAATAAAAGTCTTGCACATTGAGTGGCGGTTGATCCCCGACATAAACTGACAGACAGTCCCAGTATTCGTGATCAATTCGGCTGAGATACTCGCGTCCACGCCATGACGCATTTGGCTAATCGCTTGAACTAATTCGATGTGTTCGTTCTTGATGCCCATGACGTGATTCAGAAAATCAATGTGATAGCAGAACATATCGTTTAGCGCACCGCCGCCCAAATCAGCTTTCCAACGAGAATCTGATACGTCGGTATTGACGTACGAAAAACTAGAGCTAATTAGTCGAATTTCACCCAAGACGCCAGAACTCACTACGGCTCGAACCGCCTCGACTAAAGGGTGAAAGCGGTACCACCAGGCTTCCATGACGATCAATTGACGAGACTGTGCTAATGCTGCGAGAGCTTGTGCATCTTCAGCTTTAAGAACAGCCGGCTTTTCAATCAGAACATTTTTGCCCGCCTGCAGCGCTTTTTCAGCCCACGTAAAGTGCAGACCACTCGGCAGACATATATAGATAGCCTCGACGTCCCGAGAGGCCAAAGCCTCGTCGTAGCTCTCTGTAACAGTTTTCGTTGGATAGGTTTGACGTGCCTTTGCAGCTGCCGAAGCAGAGCGCGTTGCAATGGCAGAAAAATCGATTAAAGGATTGATCACGCCATCAACAATGAATCTGCTTAAGATTCTGGCGTTACCCAATGCACCTACTCTGATTTGATTCGACATATGATCGATCCTCCAAGATACTATTTAGACTTGAACTCTCGCAAAAGCTGTCATGCTGCACCATGCCATGACGATACAACGCAACCACCAGAAAGATAAAGCCAATACGAAAGCGATTCTGCTGTACGATTTGACACAGTGATCCGCTATTCAAGGAAATATTCCAATGTACCGCGAAGCCATAAACAAACTCTCTGTGCTAAGTCCAAAAGCGTCTAAGCAAGCAGTCGAAACAATCCTTTCGCTTGAAGAACATTGGGTTTGTCCAAACCAAGATTATTTCTTTACGGTTGGGGCGTTCAGTGCAAGAGAGTTTTTTGATAAAAACGGCGTCGTTGCGCCCGACAGACGTGATGTGTACGATTTTTATCATAATATTCGCACCTCAATCAATCCGGTACTGTCAGAAAACTTTAAAGATGTGTACGAGAGTATGCGCGCCGGACTAGAAACTGCTCTGGGTGAAAAAGTTTTATATGCTGACGAATACATCGGGTTACCTGGCTTTCAAATCCTTGGCCCGAGCCCTCAACAAAAACTCATGCCTAAAGAAATTGTTGAGCACTTAGAAACCTTAGACGGCTGGTCTAACTTTCATGTCGATACCCCCTATTTGCCACACACATCTTTTTGGCAACGTTTCCAGACGGCCGATTTCAATAATGCCTTGACGTTTACGTTGTCTCTGCAACTTCCGCAGTCAGGCTCTGGCTTGGATGTTTGGAAAAATCCGGGCGATACTGAGGCTGGCAATAAGTTCAATGGTACTCCTTCAGCTGAAGCCCAAAAAGTCATCACTGACTATGAGTTTGTGCCCTACCAAACTGGTCACTTAACTTATTTTACGGGCCATGTTATTCATCGCGTCGCAGGCCGGCATCGCCTGCTCTGTGATGACCGCAGGATCACAGTACAGGGTCACGGAGTTAAATGCGACGGCACTTGGTACCTCTACAACTGAGCAGCTATGAACTTACTGCGTTTTGGCTACAAAGCGTTCGTAATTATCAACGATGGTTCGTGCAACGTTTTTATCAGTTTCTTTTAAGTTACTGTCTTTTAGCTTCAAATCAAACGTGATTGAAATGCGACCTTCATTAGAGTTGTTCGTTTGCACTTCATGCATCAGATAGGCTGGGAAAAAAACTAAATTACCCTCTTTAGGTGGGATTCTAATAATTTTAGCTGTCCCTGAGACAGGATCAAGCGCAATCTCTTGCGTATCAATGAAGGCTATATCACCGCTATTTGGAGGTGTAGAAATATAGTAAGTGCCGGTGAGTATGGCATTAGGATGCGTATGCATCAAATAATTTTCACCAGGTGGCATGATCGTGATCCAAGCCGAACACATTTCGAAAGGAAGCTCGCTGGGTGACGCAGGTGGACTCATATTTTCAAATTCTGCAACCGCCTCACCAACAGACGACAAGATGAGATCCTTCAAGTGATTAAATGAAGATGCATCGTAATGAACCAAATCACATTTCGCCGTAATGCCTTGGTCGATGTCTTTATAAAATTTTAAAAGCTCTTTAAATAATTGCTGATTAAAGACAGCATCGAGACTGGTGTCAACAAGCCAGATCGGCGACAAACACCACTTATTACTCATCTGATTGTCGACGGCTCTGAATAAATTTTTATTTTTTTTCTGATCGCTCGTCATCATTATCGGTGTAGTCCCTTTGTGTATTGTTCGGCGTGTATCGAATGCGACTTTCACTTTACGACTAGACTTTATGCAAACTACCGATGCGCTGGAAAATTTACAAAGTTGGCATGTCGGGTCTATTAGAGTCTAACTATACATCCTATTTATTAAATTCGAAAAATTCTAATACTACGCCAACCCCTCGATACAACGCCAACAATCGCTCTAGGCTAGCTCTTTTTAAATAGTTGTCCAGTCTCTGCAAACCATACAAAATCTAAATCGCAATTGAGGAGCGTTCGCATAGCATCTTCAGGCGTATCAACCAAGGGCTCGCCAGCCAAATTAAAGCTGGTATTTAATAACAACGGGCATCCCGTCATTGCTTTAAATCGAGTCAATATGTCATGGCAGATGCCGTCACGAGCAGCCACTGTTTGAATGCGGGTCGTGCCATCGGCATGTACAACACCGCCAATTTCTTTAATCTTCTCTGGGCGAGTGTTGTAAGACAAGGTCATGAAACGACATTCTTCAATGTTTGCAATTTTTTCAAAATATTCGTGCAAATCTTCTTGAAGAATCATTGCCGCAAACGGTCGATACCATTCTCTTTTTTTAATGACGTTCACAATATCTTTGGCATGCGGGTTACGTGCATCGAAGAGTATCGAGCGATTACCGAGCGCCCTAGGCCCCGATTCGGCAAGACCGTTAAATACGGCGACACTTTTCTGTTGAACCAACAAATCAACTACAAAGTTAACATCCACGACAGTTGACTCAACATTTTCGAAGTTATTGACAACAGATAAATCGTGTTTAACGCCGTTAATAAATGTATGCTCAATTTTTCTGACGGTACGGTCTTGAGTCATTTTGTGATAGTGATACATTGCACCACCTATCGAATTACCCGAGTCATCTGCGAGTGGTTCAAAATAAAACTCGACATCGGGAAACGCTTCTGCGACATAGGTGTTTGCGACAATATTTAAACCATAACCGCCAGTGAGACACACTTTTTTGATGTGTGTTTTGGCAAGATGTTCACCGATAAGCTGTTTAAGAGCTTCTTGCGTTTCTAGTTGCACATTAAGCGCATAGTCTGCGTAAGGTTGATAGTTTTCTGGCGTGACTTTACTAATTGATAGTGAATCAAGCTCTGTATTGATTGCCACCGACGAATCACCAAAGAATGATTTTTTGTCATGACTAAACTTATGATCAATCGGGAAATACTTGTCCCTAAAAAGAGGCTGAATGTTTGCTTTATTGCCGTAAGAAGACAACCCCATGGTTTTTCCGTTTTCAAGCGGATGCTGACCAATCAAAGATGTTGCTGTCTCATAAACTTTAACAATACTAAAACACGACTTAAAGTTAAGTTTCCCTTCTAAATCTAGTTTTTCGATCAATTCTTTGTTTCTAACACTAGCCTCTTGGCCGACGTTGTACAACCAATAATTCTTGGTCAATGCTTCGAAGTTACAAGGGTAAGACGCAGTGAAAACTGTCTCTCCTTCGCGGGCATAGTCTTCTTCAAAATACGAACCATTTCTGTCACAGACAAACACCAATGCCTCATTAAAGCCGCTGTTATAAAACGCAAGACTCGCATGCTGCAAGTGATGGGTATCGGACATTTCGACAATTGGACAATCAAGCAAATCTGCAATATGTTTTTTAACTGGACCAATATTTTTTGGCGCTATTCCTGGCGCTGCAATCACAACTAAATCAATCGGTCCGACCGTAGCAATCGCCAGTTCAAATGATTGCAAGGGATAGGGTTGTCTCTTTTTGCGGGTTAAACGCTCTTCTTTACAGTAAAACTCAAGCCCAGCTTCTGAAAATACGGCGACGGAGCTATCGTGATAGGGACTAATTCCTAGGATACGCATTTAATTAAATCCATGATTGTGTACGATTGAGGCAGTCGCCTGTAGACACAGCAAAGAACGAAGCGTTGATCGTGCTGTTTGCACTCAAGATTTATCACCGCATAGTATGGTACGTTGAATTAAATCTAAAAAACTCACAAATACTAGTAACCAAACCTCTGTACCAAGGTTTTTTTAAAGTTGTTAAGAATCGTTTTGCGTTAGCACCGCAATGCCATCAGCGGCCTTCACGCCCTGCCCACTTTCTAGTACAAAAAGTGGATTGATTTCGGCCTCGAGTAAGCGATCGCCTAGGGCTGCCGCCATTTCTGAAAATGCCACAACCGCCTCGACCAGAGCTTCAACATCCGCTTTTGTCCGACCGCGATAGCCGTCAAGCAAGGGCCAGGTTTTTAACGACTGCGCCATCTCGCGAGCAGTCTCTTCAGACAGGCCACCTTGCGGGGGCAACAAGCGCATTGTTGTATCTTGCAATAGCTCAGCAGTCACACCACCCATCCCTAACAGGATCGCCGTGCCTAAAGCGTCACGATGCATACCTAAAATCATTTCGATACCGCCGGACACCATCTCTTGCACTAAAAAACGCTCAGGTGTGATCCCCGCCCTTTTCTTCACGTCTTGCGTCATCTGTTGCAAACGAACGCCAATCGCCTCTGCAGACAAATTCACTGCGACGCCACCCACATCACTTTTATGCAAGATCTCTGACGACAAGATTTTTAACACTGCGCGACTGTCAAATGACCTCGCCAAAGTTTGAGCTGCTTCGGGTGAGGTGACAACGGTCTCACGTACGGTGGGGATACCAAAAATTGAGAACAACTGTTTTGCCTGGTGTTCATCTAGGCTATGTTGCACTTGGTTCGAACGGTATTCTGTCGGCTGGTCACTTGCGCCAAACTGAGTGTCGATTGCTTCTGCAACGAGCGCCTCAACAGACGCAAGACGGTCAGCAAGGCTGAAGCGAGATGGGCCGTTTGTTTGTGGTACCTCAGGCGTGACTTTCTCGATCAACTGAGCAATCGGGATTATCCTGACATCAGTCGGCTCTGAGGCTGCGGACAGCGCAGCCGTGTATTGACTGGCGTGAAGCATTGCCACCAGCGCCGCACTGCAACTCTCGGGGGCAGAAAATGCAGGAACACCGCCCTGTGTTAGCAACGCACCAATGTGCGGCGCCTCTGGGCTAATGTAGGCCACGATCGGCTTCTCAGATACCGTCATACAACTTTTAATCGCGTTTGACATGAGTTCGGGCATTGCAAGCGCAGACGCACCAACGATCACCACTAAGGCATCGTAGGTTGAGCTTTCTAACACTGCTGAGATTGCACCTTTGAGTAATTCTGGCTGTAAACCAGCAAGCGTGACATCAATGGGATTACGATCTAACGCTGCATGATCACCTTTCTGAAGTGCTCTGAGCTTGGCCGCGGTTACAGCATCTGGAGGCGGAGTCTCGAAACCCGTGACACCTAAGGCATCAGAGACCAACGTGCCCGCGCCGCCTGTTGAGGTCAAAATTGCAACCCGATTGCCGCGCAGGGTACGCCCGGTTGCGAGTGCCGCAGGCATGTCGAGCAGTTCATCAAAACGTTGCGCCCGAAGGATACCCGTCTGTTTAAACAACGCATCGTACATTCGGTCAGAACCAGCTAAGGCGCCCGTGTGTGAGATCGCAGCCTTTGCACCTGCTTCAGAACGTCCGATCTTGAACGCTACGATCGGCTTACCTGCTTGTGCAGCACGTAACGCGGCCGACCGAAATTTTTTGGTATCGCGCACAGTTTCAACATACAGAGCGATGACCTTGGTCGCTTCATCATCGACTAACCAGTCAATAAAGTCAGCCAACTCTAAGTCGACTTCATTACTGGTAGAAATTAATTTCGCCAAACCAATTCCGCGTGCTGAGGCGCGCGAAAGCAACGAGCCTAAGATCCCGCCACTTTGCGAAACCAGACTGATCGCACCAGACGGAAAGCGATCCATTTCAAGCGCACCTGAGGCCGACAACACAATGCGATTGGTGATATTGACTAAGCCAATCGTATTAGGCCCAAGTATCCGCATCGCACCCGCGGCTTGAAGCAACTCAGCTTGGCGTCTGGCCCCCTCTTCACCCACCTCGGTGTAGCCACTTGCCAAAACAATTGCGGCAACACACCCTATTTGCGCAAGCTCTTTCACAGCCTGCTGTGCTCGCTCTGTACCAAGTAAAACGATCGCAACATCTGGAACACTGGGCAAAGAGGCAATATCCGGATAGCAAGCTAATCCACAAATCTCAGTCGCTTTGGGATTCACGGGATACACCTCACCCGAAAAACCATGCTTCAAGAGATAGGCGACTGGTCTACCCGCAGTTTTAGTGATATCCGCCGAAGCGCCAATAACCGCAACCCGTTGCGGTCGCATTAAGCGAGAAATCGTGTTCATCAAACGTTAAACCTTTTGCTATTTTTTGCTAAAAAATCAAGAACGGCATTGTGATGCTCGGTGCCAGTCGCTGAACTTACTGAATTTGAATTTTGTTTTCAAGGATAATTTTTTTCCAGCGATTGTTTTCTGCTTGTACGTATTGCTCAAGCTCAGCGGGTCGACCAACAGAAATCGTCAATCCTTCATTCTCGATCTTTTTAATAAAATCGGGATTATTCACTGTCTGTCGAATCGCGGCGTTGAGCGTTTCAATGATTGATATAGGTGTGCCGGCCGGTGCATACACGCCATACCAACTTTCAACTGCATAACTGGGCAGTGTTGCAGCGACCGTCGTAATCCCTTCAAAGGCACTAGAGGGCATAGGGCTTGTCACAGCAATCGCGCGTAACTTGCCACCGGCAAGCAATGGAGAAACGCCCGCGGCCGTACCGATGAAAAAATCAACTTGTCCGCTGACCACATCAGTCAGCGCAAGGCTAGCACCTCGGTAGGGGATGTGTGTCAACTCGACTTTGCCTAAATTTTGAAGCATCTCACCGGCTAAATGTGCAGAGGTGCCGTTACCTTGCGAGGCATACGTCAATTTGCCAGGCTGAGCGTTCGCTGCGGCCACAATCTCTTTAACAGACTGAAAAGGGCTTTCATTACGCACGACCAAGACGTTTGGCCCACGCGCAATCAAAGCCACTGGGGCAAACGCTCGTTCACTGTCGTAAGGCAACTTTGATTGCAAGGTGCTGTTGACCGCATGCGCAAAAGTTGCCACAACAAGGGTATAACCATCAGGAGCACTTCTGGCAACAAGATCCATTCCGATGACTGTGCCCGCACCCGGTTTATTTTCGATCACAACCGTTTGACCAAGCACTTTAGTCAAGCCCGCGCCCAGCGACCGTGCCATTTGATCGGTACCACCACCAGGTGCAAACGGCACAATTAAGCGAAGTGACTTATCGGGATAGGCCGCTGCGGCAAGCTGGGCGTACCCTAAAGTACAGGCGAGCGCTAGCATGACCACTAAAGATTTTAACAATCGTGCGAGCATAATCATGTGCAGTACCCTAGGCAGAGCGATGAATTAAGTGCGGCATATGTAAAAAATCAACAAGCGCAGACCGTCTTTGTATTAGGTTTATGGGTAACTTGGCAAATGCAAAGCGCACCAAAGCATTGTATAAACGATTTGAGAGAGCAAAATGCCGTCCAGAGCATTATGTGAAGACTTTGAGGGGCGAACAAGCCCCGGTACGCAGGCCGCACGCGAGGCGGTCTTGGCGAACCCAGGTTTTGGCAAGTACTACTCTGATCACATGGTGACGATTGACTGGGATGCCGAACACGGCTGGCGGGCGGCACGTGTCACGCCTTACGCGCCAGGGTCATTAAACTTTCGCGCTCAGAGGGACGCCTGGTACACGCAACTGGATGCTGCCGCTTGCGCGGAAAGGGCGGGGATTCCCTAAACACCCCCTGAGAGTTCAATGATTCGCTTCCAGCGTACGTTCTCACGTACCATCTCAGGCCGTAACTCTTTGTGCCCCACGACCTCGACGGTCATAATTTGCTTGTTACAAAACTCTTTGAATTGTTCGGTACGTGCAATTGCGCAGATCTCGTTAGAAAGTAAATCTAAGACGCTCGCTGGAGTATTGGTTGGGGCCATGAAATCTAGCTGCGACGACACTTCAAAATCTTTTAATCCTGTTTCCGCTGCCGTCGGAATGTCGGGCATCGCCTCCCAGCGACTTGAACCAGTCACCGCTAACACACGTAATTTTTTGGCTTGCAACAAAGGAAGCACGCCTGCGGGCGTTTGACACGTGAAATCAATTTGAGCCGCAGCCACATCAGTAATGGCTGAGCTTGTGGCTTTATAGCTTATATGTTTGCCCTTGGTGCCAGTCGCATCGTTTAAGACGACAGAGCAAAGGTGCGCTGTGCTACCGATCCCTTGTGAAGAATAGGTAATAAGGTCAGGATTTTTCTTCATCGCAGCAATCAACTGAGGCAGTGACTGATACGTTGACTCGTCAGACACGACTACCGCTAACGGTACACGCAGCACCCGTGCAACAGGCGCAAAATCTTTAATTGGATCATACGGGGCAACTCTCTCGTCCGACAGTGGCAACAAATATAACGGTATGCCCATCAAGATGATCGTATAGCCATCGGCTGCCGAGTTAGCCGCGCCCGTGTAACCGATTAAGCCCCCTGCCCCAGAGCGATTCTCAACCAGTACAGGGGTATTCAAACGTTTTGAAAGCGGTTCTGTAAAAAACCTCGCCGTCGCGTCGATCGCAGTACCCGGTGACGCGGGAACAATGATCTTTATCGGTCGCGAAGGAAATTGCTGCGCAAACACCGCAGGCATACCCAGCACAGATAACGAACCCGCACCCAACAGAATCTGTCTTCTTTTATTATTTTTCAATTTGTATCTCTTAGATTTATCGAGAGCAGCGCCTGATTTTTAATTAGGTGCACTACTTCGCTAAGCTAATTGCCTACTTTTTTAGCATAGATAGTCGGACGCAGGACTGGATTGAAGTAAATAAGTACACTCAAAAGCGCGCTGCATGACGCACCGCAGCACTCAACTCACTCAAGTCGATAAAACATGGCATGTTCCGTAATCGGCAGGGCTGACGCATAAAGACAAAGCTTTAGCGCGATAGTTGTTTGTATTTTGCGCCATAGAAAGATGAACCCAGTCAAGGACGTCGTGTAAACAAACCCCTACGCGGTGTGGGAGACACCTCTTTTAACCATCCCACAACTGAATGAGGTTGAACCGCGGCGGTGGTTGTGACCTCAAGCGTTTTGATAGACGGTTGGTTTTTAAAACGCTCAAGCGTGTTTAAAAGGGATTGTGCAAATAACTCGCCTTTGACTGCGTAACCTAGACCAGTCAAATGAATATGGTCGGGGCTTGCGAGGCCGTAGGCTACCCAGGTGGCCATGGCACCTCGCCCGCCGGCAATGCGATACCAGTCATAAAACAGACAATCGTTTTCAAAAGCAAGACGTCGAGCCAAAGTCGCAAAGTCATAGGTCGCGGTAATATTTCTTCTTCTTGCGTTGAAGTCTTGCGCGGACGTCACGACAATTAATGCTTTAGGGTGCTTAGCTTTCACTCTTTGTATCGTCTGCACGAGATTTTTTTCAAACTCGGGTGGGATCTTATTTTTAGATGCAAGATCGTTCGTGCCCCAGTCAAGAACAATCACATCTGGTGCAAGATGCGCTGATTGCTCGTCAAAATATGTTTGAGTCAACAACGCGCCATAATTCGCGCTGCCCACACCCAAGTTGTGATACATCACACCCGGGGCCGCGTTTTCAATACTTACTCCGTGCACTTCAAAAAAATTACCACTCTTGGGGCGAGTGTCGCGAATTTCGAAGCGTAAAGTATCAGATAGTTCAGGAAAACTCAGCTCAAGCATTTGCGAGCGAGGCTTAGCATTACCACCCGCAACAACGACATCATGTAAAAAATTTCCCGATTGAACACGTAAGGTGTACGTGTCTGAAGTTGCAACGTAAAAGAACTTCACATATTTTTTACCAACTTCTAGTGTCGTGAAAAAATTCAAAGTAAACGATGCCTCCGCTGCTGCCGTTCCAGCAACAAAACCCGAGACACCAATAGGTAAACTAGTCTGCAGTTGACTACTATTGGCGGTTATCCAGTCGCCCGTAAAGGTCGAGCGAAAGTCGTTTTGCGAATAGGTTTTTGCAATCGAATAAGGAAACACCATCCCGCGCCCTGCACTGCCACCAAGGCTTTGCAAGCGACCACGCGCAATCTCGGCCGCAAAACCGCCCTGCACCAACGAATCGCCAAAATGCGCAATCGTGAAACCATCTTTGCTTGCGGCTGCCCACTTCTGCTGCAGTTGCTGAACTAGCCTTGCATTTTTAAATTCAAGAATATTGGTATTGGCAAAGACATAGCGATTGAGAGACTGTGCCGGTTGGCCCAAGACATCCTCAACTGTGCGGCGCACGTAGGCTCTAGCCAATGGATTACCTACGTATGTCTCAACGCGCTGTGGCGTAAGCGCAGTATCTGATTTGTCGCGTGGATTAATTGGTGCTGTGGTGCATGCTGCGAGCACCAGCGTCAGACAGCAAAGTGCAACCGAGCGCACAAAAAACGATCGCAGTGAATGCGTGATCATCGGGACGAGTCCAATTTAATGATCAACAATTTTAGACGAAACACTTAGCGCTAAGGCTAAAAACGTATTTGTCGGATTGTCTTATACAGAACAACCTGTTCAAAATCATGCCTAAAGCCAGCTCTGTCACCGACGCGAACTAGCTGCTTTAGCTGAGACGCAGGGGCTCAATGACTGTAGAGTCTGAGCCTGTTGACGTGTTACTTTTCGTGGGGGCTGCGGCGGCAGTCTCAACGGAAGCTGTCACTGGGGATTGTGTCTCGGTCTTTTTTACCACCCCTTGCTCGATCAATTTGTTCAAGACGCCTGACAACTCTGTATAGGTGCGCAATAACGCTGGGACAGACATCGCGACGGAGCCAACTGTTTTCAACGTACGACTATCTTTGTCAATTTGAGTGATATTAATTAGGTCAAATCGCACGATACCTTCGAGCATTGAGATATTAGCGATACCGTCAGCGTAGACTGTGGTTTGCATGGGTCTTGGGTCCTTTGGATGTTCGAGACATCTGCTTCAAGAAAAAATAGCGTCACGGCGTACACTTTCGAGAGTACCGTATCGCTTTGACAGATCAGCATATTTTGTCTTGTTCATACCGTTGCAAGCCTAACGGAATAGAGATTTGCACTTTATGAACGTCATCCGCATTTTTTTGAATACCACTAGGCAACAACCATAAGTGTCTGCCAACGCAGGCCACAGCATCAATCGCCTCATGATCAGCGTTTGGGTGTAAACCCTAGGTGCACGCAAAATATTGCATATTTGTATTGACGCCTCGCGCACTTGGCTCGTAAAAAAGAAACAGGCGCATTTAGGCCTCATGAACCCTTCTAAAAAAAGACCAACAATATGAAACACTCTCGCCGAACTTTTAATTCAATCTGCGTATTGGCAAGTGCGTTTGCTGCCAGTGCACTTGCTTTTGGCAGCGTTGTGCTCGCTGACACCTACCCCTCACGGGCAATTAAAGTCATCGTGCCCTATGCACCAGGTGGCGGAGCTGATTCGTTTGCACGTCTTTCGGCTCCAGAGCTTGAAAAAATCTTGGGTGCGCAGTTGATCATTGAAAACCTGGCGGGCGCAAACTCAGCCATTGGTGCACAGGCGATGGCCAGAGCCAAACCCGACGGGTACACCCTGATGTTCACAACCGACTCTACGGCCGTTGCAAATTCTTTACTTTACAAAAATCTGTCTTATAAACCCGAAGACCTTGTTTCAATAGGTACGCTCAACGAAGTCGCGCTTGGCATCGTTGTCGCAGATAGCCTGCCGATTAAAACTTTCAAAGAACTCGTCGAATACACCAAGACCTACAAGGGCAACCTTGCATATGGCTCTTATGGGCTCGGCAGCCAGGCCCATATGATGGGCGAAGCCTACAACAAACTGACCGGTTCTACTCTGGTACACGTGCCTTACAAGGGTGCCGCGCCGGCAGTGACTGATGTCATGGCTGGTCAAGTGCTGTTTACGTTTCCGGCGCTGATCACAGTGCGCGGCAATATTCAGGCCCAAAAACTACGCATGCTCGCCGTCACAAGTAGCGCACGATTACCTAGCTTGCCTGACGTGCCAACGTTCAAAGAGCTGGGCTACGAAAAAATGTCAGTCGGCGCTTGGTACGGATACTTTGCGCCTAAAGATACCCCTGTTGCAGTGGTCAAGAAATTCAACGCAGCCTTAGCGACCGTACTTCAAGAAAAAACTTTTGTAGACAAACTGATTGAACGAGGAGCGATCCCCTTAATCAGTACGCCTGAACAAATGGGCGCCTTAATCGAAAAAGAAAAGAAATTCACGGCTGAGGTCTTGGCCTTGACGAACATTAAGGTCGACGAATAAGCCTTAGCTGATGCGCTGAGGGCCGCACTATGCGGTCACCTGCGCGATTGCTACCGTCTACATTGCATAGCCAGAAGCGCACGCAAGTCAAAAAAATATAGCCGTGTCTACTGAGTGGCCAAACCGGCATTAAAGACATTTTTGCCGCGAACACTTGAGCAGTCGTTTCTGCCATTCATGCATAACGCCGCTCGTTTGTTATAAAAATACATCATCTGCTTGCTGTAAAAAAGCTCGGTCCATTGGATCATCAGCTCGACATCGACGTTGGGCGCAAACCGCGGTATCCATTGGCGTAAACGGGTTGTACTCTCGTCAATCAGATGCCCGCTATTTTTATAATTACCGTGCAGGCCCACTGTCGACTCATCCCCCTCAAGTTTTCGAGTGACACCACCAAGCCACATGCGTGAACACGACGACAAGCAAAAACCTTCAATGCTGGTTGAAATCTTATGTTTGCGAATCGTTTCACCAATGCAGTAACCTGTATTGGCAACGCCGCCATTAGAGTTACTGAGCACGACCAGACTCACCTGCCCAGCGCTAATGATTTGCTTGAGCTTATCGCATTCACCGCCCACAACTGGGCCCGACATGTAAACCGTTGTGCCTGATACCGTGATATCCATTGACGCAGCGCAATGGCAAAATACAATCATGAGTACGCCGATTATCTTACTTATCATCTTGGCTCATTTTGGTTGAACTGCTATGGGTTCTTAAGACGGGTACATTATTATTCAACACTAAGAAAAACGTCAATACTTAACCCATGTGCAGCCATTACAAGCCCGTTACCCAAACAAACCAGCTACGTCAAGCCTTTGGGCTGGGTCAGGTTGAGCATCTTGGCAAGCCTGACATGTGGCCCGGCTACGAGGGGCTGTTCATCCGCCCTCACCCGCATGCGGAGGTGGGCGATGAAGCGGTACCGGCGTGCGAGGCATTTATAGGCCACTGGGGCCTAATCCCTCATTGGTCTAAAGATGGCAAGGTCAAGGGCACGTTCAATGCACGCAGTGAGACCATTGCTGAAAAGCCCACGTTTCGCGATGCCTGGAAAAAAGGCCACCGCTGCATTATTCCGGCGATGTCGGTGTTTGAGCCTGATTGGCGCACAGGCAAAGCCTTAGCCGCTGAGGTGTCACAGGCTGATGGCGAGCCAATGGGTATTGCGGGGATATGGTCAGCGTGGCGCTCACCTACTGGCTGGGTAGAAAGCTACACCATGCTCACAGTCAATGCAGATGACCACGCTCTGTTTAAGCTATTACACAAGCCACAAGACGAAAAACGCATGGTGGTGATCTTGAATCCTGACAGCTATGAGATTTGGCTGAAAGGGACGCAATCAGACATAAAGCCGTTAATTAGGCAGTGCCCGGCCGAGGCACTTAAGCTTCAAAGTCAAATCGCGAAGCAGCTTCCATAGCTTTATCGAGAGCCGTCCGACTATTGAAATTAATGTTGATGAAAAAACAAAACAAGACAAGATAAGTATCAATCTGTTGATCACTGCACCCGAGGTTTTGAAGTCGGACGACATAGCAGCAACTGGCCCCAAGCTCCAGACTAGGATTAAAGTAATAATCAACCCAGTGCCTGCTGAACTGTATTTCAAAGCTCTCGATGAGCGGTGCTCCCAAAACACTATCGCGACCGAAAGCGGATAGGCAAGAATAGAATAAATGACTACGGTGCCAAAATAATAAGGTCGTGCACCAGCAAGATACCCGTCAAAGTAAAACGCCACGCACACGGCCATAGAAAGAAACGTCATGGCAGCAGCTAGCAAGAATTTTTTACCCATTTTTAAAATAGTCCAGGTTCATTGACTAATAAAGTTTCAAAATTTTCTGCACCGTCTCTTTGACTTTCTTTTTAAGTGCTGCTGGCGCTATTACTTCAACGTCAGGGCCTTGGCGCAAGATGTCTTGGATGAGCTCCCAATCTTCACCATAGGGCACTTCAAGTGTGTAGCTACCATCAGCGTGCACTTCACCAACTTGCTCGGGATGCCAGACTTCGCGTGCAACCCACTGGGCTCTAAACGGCGTGAACTTTAGTTTAGCGACTTGGCGATTTTTACCTGAAAAGATACCGTAACTGGTTTCGAACATTTCGCGCAACTCTGCCTCGGCCACATTCTTGGCGGCCTTATCGATCAGCTGAACGCCGCTCAACGCATCTAAGGCAAAGCTGCGTAGACCTTCGCGCAAGTGGCAATAGGCGTCCATGTACCAATTATCGCGGTAATAGACTAGGCGCTGAGGTGACACTTGCCGCTCAGTCGTCTGCCCTGTTTGGCGCGCAAAGTGTTTGATATCGAGTCGTTTGCGTTGCACCAAGGCGTGGGCAATCACTTGAAAATAGTCGCCAGACACTTGTCGCTGTGCCATTGGCAAGATGCGAATGCGGTTCATCGCCTCTTTTGAGCTGCCGATACCCTCGTCTAATAGGCCCTCAAGACGGGCCTTAAACGGTGCCACATGCGGCAGCAACAAGCCACCGGGCTCGAGCTTTGAAATTAACTCGATCATCGTCAGTAGCGAATGAATCTCTTGCTGGTTGAACCATACGCCCGGCAGCTCAAAGGTTTTACCCTCGGTGGGTTGACGCGTCATAGCATAGCCGCGCAATGTGGCATCCCAAGCAAAGGGGATGTGGAGCCGATCGCGCATATAGGCCAAATCACGATTTAAGGTCGCGCGTGACACCTCAAGCGCCTCTTGCATCTGCTTCATTGTGACCGAAGGTTTGCCCATTAAGAGGCTTTGAATCTTATAGAAGCGTTCGGTGCGATCCATTCTTTTTATCCGCCAATCATGCAACTGAGTGCAAATGATGAACCAATGATAGTTAACTTTTTGACAAATATGTTGTGCTTTGTGCTGTCTCACCAAGTGATACTGAAAATAATCTTCTTACCTCGTTTGATACGAACGACCTAATGGCTAACGAGCCCCTCCTTTGAGCAAGGCTAAGGGTAATAGGCTTTGAGTTGCAGTCTTGAGCGCAAGCCGTGCCTGACGCTTGGCGCGGCGACTTTCGAGAGCCTAGACAAAGTCACGACGCCAGCGTTTTAATTCATCATCGTCTATGGCGCGCCCATTGACCAAGGCAAGGTAAAGCAACCCTAAGCCAGGATTCAGCAACCCCGCCTGCTGACAGCAGCTAACGGGTTGTAATTCGTTCGCCAAGGGCGCGAAGCGTTGGGCACCAAACGCCAACACGCTTGCGCCCACGAGTACAACAAACCAAAGAAAAGATCTTTTTATAATTTTGCTCACCTCTTTTCTAATTATTAAGTGGTCAGTAGAACGCAACGCGTTCGCTGACCGTGTACTGCTCTTCGAGGCTTTGTCATTAATTCAACGTCACAGGCTGCGACTCGCGGCGAAAGGCTGCGCGGTAATCACGACAAGCGCTCGCGATAAATTCTGCGGCCGAGGCTAAGGTTCTGGTGTACTCAGCGACATCCGCACAGTGAGTTTCATAAGTCAGCCAGACAGTGTTGACGCCATTGACCACAGCCTTAACGCAACGACGGTCTGCGTTGATTTCATTTGCAACGTTTAATGCGTTGGTTCGATCGGCGGGGCCTAGCTCCCAGTAAACACAGCAGTAAAGACGAAAACCGCCTTGGCTTTGATACGGATCGACATAGAGCTTCCAGCCCTCACACTTAAAACCGATCGAGCCGTCGTTATCTAGCTTGGGACGAAAACCCTCGTCAGTCAGATGATTCAGAATCTGCTGCAGATTGACGTCGACTTCAACTTTTTGGGTAGGTAAAGCAATGGTTGCACTCTCAGTGCTCAGGGCTGCTGACATTTGTAATCTCCTGGGAATTGATCCTCATATCCGATATGAGGTTAGTATCACCTCATGAGTGCCTCACCAGATGAGGCACCAGGTCTCAAACTGATAAAAATTCGTTAAAAAGTGAGTAAAAGACAGCAGCCTAAAACGGCTATTCTTAGGCAAACAACCAATCTTGATAGCCGAGCCGTCGATCCTACGAATCAAGCCGTCAGTGATGCCAGTCAAGCATTCAATGCCGAGAGGCTAGCTCTCATCCTATAGACGATCTCTCGCTTAGACAAAAATAATGGCTAACTTAGTCCCCGACCTTTTTAAGCCCAAGTACAGCACTGGCATCGAGCGCGAGCTTGATGTTTTGTATCGTCTTGAGGCGTCGTTGCCCGACGGCTATGAAATCTTTCATAGCGTGTCGTGGCATTCGCTGCATAACGACTACGACAAACACGGCGAGATTGATATTGTCGTGCTCTCGCCCATCGGTAACGTCTTGCTTGTTGAGGTCAAAGCTGGCGACGTTTCGATCACCGATGGCCAAATCACCAAGGTCTATCGCGATGGCCCCAGTGATGTGGGACGGCAGACCAGGATTCAGTTTGCAGCAGTGATCAGTCGGCTGTCGAACGCAGGCTTACACACCCATGTCACAAATTGCCTCGTGCTACCCGACTACATTGTGGGTGAGCAACAAATCATCACGATACCGCCTGAACGCATTATTGATTCAACTCGGTTCGATCAGTTAGGGTCGCTTACCAGAGAAATGCTGGCGGTCGACCAACCAGCCACCGATGTTGAACGTATTCGTAAATTCTTTTGCAATCAATTTAACGCCACGCTGGACATGCGCGTATTGGGCGAGCAGGTGCGCACCACTACCCTGCGTTTGGCCGATGGCCTGGCCACCTGGGTGCCGCGCATTACTGCCCCTTCAGGGGTAATCAGAATACAAGCCACAGCCGGCTCAGGTAAAACGCAGCTTGCGCTTAAATTATTAGAAAACGCTTCAGCAAAATCTTTTAAAAGCTTATACGTTTGTTACAACAGAAGCCTTGCTGATCACATCGGGCATATTGCACCAGCTAAGGCTAAGGTCGCAAGTTTTCATGAACTGTGTGTTGAATATTATCGGCAAACGATAGGCGAGCCTGATTTTTCGGCACCCAACAACTACGATCGCTTAAGCCAACACTATTGCGAGGCGATAGAAGCCACTGCTAGTTTGCAGCAACGCTATCAACTGATTGTGCTGGATGAAGGACAAGATTTGCAACCCGAATGGGTGGCAGCACTGCTGCCTCAGTTAACCGATGACGGCAAGATCTATTTGCTTGAGGATGATGCACAGCGACTCTATAAACGCGAAGAGTTTGTTCTAACAGATGTGGTGACCATAACCTGCCAAGATAACTTTCGAACCCCTGGCGCGATTTGCCATGTCATTAACGCGCTGGGATTAACTGAACAGCCGGTGGTATCTCGCTCTTTCTACCGCGGCGAGTCACCTAATTTTTATATATACACCAATGACACAGAACTCTTGCGTCAGACCGAAGCCGCAGTCGGGCATCTGCTTAAACGCGGGATCGCACTTAAAGATATTGCCATCATTAGTTGGCGCGGCTTAGCCGGCTCGGTCTTAATTAAGACACTTCAACTGGGTGAATTCACTTTGCGCCGCCCTACCGGTAAGTATTCAGCCGCTGGCGACGCGCTATGGACTGAAGGCACACTACTAACGGATTCTGTCTATCGCTTCAAGGGCCAAAGCGCAGCAGGCATCGTGCTGACTGAAGTTGATTTTGAAAACTTTGATGACAAAGCACGACGCCAACTGTTTGTGGGCCTCACGCGCGCGCAACTGGCTGTTGAAGTTGTGTTGACTGAAGAAGCTGCCAGTTGCTTAAGCTCAATTGTGTGAAGCGTATGCTGCGACGGGTCATTTTGAGTCTTCGCACTATGATTTTAATCTGCTGCATGTATCAGTTTTGTGGCTTGCTGAATACTCGTTCGACGCGTAACCGGTTTAAAGGCTGTGTTCGTTGCGACTAGAACGCACCCGTTTCAGAGGTGTTTTTTGACTTGCGAACGCGTTGCGGCAGTTTTTCATCCATCAGAATTAAACCGATCGAGTCGTTTGCGGTGTCGAGAAGCTGATCGAACTCACCGAGCGCACCAAAAACTTGCAAGGCACGGACTAGGTGATGAAGTGCACTACCGGGGTGCCCTGACTCTAAACGACGGACCGTGTTGATTGAACTTCCAATCCGCTCTGCAAGATCTTTTTGCGTCAAATTGCGCCGACGCCGAGCAAGTGATAGGGCTGAACCTAAGCGGCCTAAACTGCGTGTGACTGGCAATGGGATATCAGACATATTGTTTTAAATAGCTATAAAAAAATTATTACTCATAAGAAGCTATATATAGCATTTTAAATAAATTAAACAATACTTAATTTTTACTATATTTATCAATTTATTTAAGTAAAAGTTATTATATGAATTATTAAAATATATAAATATCTATTTATGAATACTTATAATTTTATCAAGGTAAAAAATCTCATTTGACGACAAACCCCTCATCTGTCTCACTCCCTGAGGTACCACCTCCTCTACTGTCTAGTCCAATTCATTTATTTTTATTAATACAGTTGATTTGTACAGTAATAGTGTTATTATTAACACATGAACACTGTCAATCACACCCAAACGTTCTCGCTTGACGAGCTCTGTGCCCTTACCGACCTCACCAAACGCACGGTTCGCTACTACGTCCAAATCGGACTTGTGAACCGGCCTGAAGGTGAAACCCGGGCAGCAAAGTACTCGCCTCAGCATCTTGAACAACTTTTGCTTGTCAAAAAATGGACAGCAGCCGGGGTGTCGCTTGATCGTATTCGTGATCTGCTTCAAGGCGGCTCAGCGCCAGTTCCTGAGCGAGGGCGCGTGCCGGGGTCAATCGAAGTCTGCAGCCATTTGCATGTGGCCGAAGGCGTAGAGCTTGTCATTGAACCTACCCGCGCCGGGCTTACCCCCGAGCAGTTGCGTCACTTTGTTCGCGCAGTAATGAGCGCCTACGAACAAATCAACCAAGACAGCACAACAAAGGTAAACAAATGAGCGAAATTCTCGAACTCTTCGATTTCAATGGCCCACAGGCCACCCTGCGTAACAGACAAGGCGCGCCACTGATCCTACAAGACGTTGCCATCACGGGCGAACTGCGTGGTGCAATGTTTGAAGCGCATGTGCGCCAAACCTTTAGTAACCCGACTCAAACGCACGCTGAAGTCGTATATAGCTTTCCGCTGCCCTGCGGCGCAACACTATTAGGTGTTGAAGTTCAGCTTGGACAAGTCAAACTCAACGGCACCGTAGTTACCAAAGCGCAGGCGGCTGAACAATACGAAGAGAGCCTTTCAAAGGGCGACGCCGCCATCATGCTAGAGCGTGGTAACGATGGTCATTACGTTTTGCATCTGGGTAACTTAGCACCTGGTGAACAATGCGTGATCGACATGCACTATGGGCAGTTGCTGCAGTTTGAGCAAGGCGGCTTGCGCTTAGCCATTCCGACAGTGATCGCACCGCGTTATGGCGATGCGGTTCGAGACGGTGGCTTAGCCCCCTATCAAGTCCCAGAAACAGACCTGTTGGCCGAATATGGTTTTAGCCTATCGCTAAACCTTTATGGCGATTTGGTGAACGCGCGCATTGCCTCACCCAGTCATCCTATCAGTGTCGCTCGAAGTCAATCTCTCGGCTCGCGAGAAGGACCCAAACTTCTCGGTGTCGACGAACCGCAAGACGACACCAACAACGAGACGAGCGACGAGCCTCAAGCCAATGCCACTGACATCATAACGATAGCGTTAAGTCAGCACAGCTACCTAGATCGCGACTTCATCCTTGTACTCGATCAATTAGCACAGTGCTCGGTCGCCACCCTGGCGCCAGACTACATTGATGCAAAAACCTATGTCGCCACCGCAAGCTTTAGCCCAAGTATCCCCAACGCGAAAGCACAAAACACTGCCGTCAAGATTTTGGTTGACTGTTCAGGCTCGATGTCGGGCGGCAGCATTCTTGCCGCACGGCGCGCCTTAATGGCTATTGTCAAAAAATTCAACAATGGCGATAAATTCTCGCTCTCTAAGTTTGGCTCATCAGTTGAGCATCGCTCGCTTTCCCTCTGGACGGCCTCTGAGCAATCACGCTTAGGTGCAGAAAAATGGATCGGAGAGCTCGAAGCGGATATGGGCGGCACTGAAATGCTAGATGCCATCACAAGCACCTTTGCGCTGGCACACAGCAGCCCATGCGATGTCTTGCTCATTACCGACGGTCAAATCCACGGCGTTGACCTTATGATCAAAAAAGCCAGAGATTCAAAGCACCGAGTTTTTTCAGTAGGTATTGGCAGCAGCCCAAGCGAAAATCTTTTGCGTCGGCTAGCGGTTGAAACGAATGGGGCTTGTGATTTTGTAGCGGCAGGCGAGGCCGTTGAGCCCGCAATCGTGCGTATGTTTAATCGCTTACGCTCACCTGCAATTACCAAGGTATCGGTTCAGTGGCCCGAAGGATTTACGCCTAAGCTCTTGACCAAAGTCGACAGCACTGCCTTTGAGGGGGATACCCTGCACGCCTCGGCTTGGTTTAGTACAAAGCCAACGGGTCGGATCACGCTATTGGGTCAGTTAGCTGGCCAAGACGCTGTGCAAGAACTTGGCAGTGTCGAAATCAACGAAACACCCGCAACGTCGACGGCATTATCGCGCATAGCAGCCGCTGGGCAAATGCAACATCTGCCCGACGCAACCAAGACGACTAAGCTTGCGCTTGATTACCAGCTCGTCACCGAGCACACAAACTTTTTAATGCTGCATGAGCGTAGCGCCGAAGAAAAAGCAAGCAATATGCCCGAGCTGCATAAGGTCAAACAGATGCTGCCGGCGGGCTGGGGTGGTGCTGGACTGGATCAAGTGCAATTCTCAATGCGCTTAGCGAGCGATTCCAGCATGGAGTTCATGTCAGAAAATTTCTCAATGCCCGCTCTCATGCGCGGAAGAGGAATAGCTGTATCAGCGCCCACTGTGATGCGCGGTAGAGGACAAGGTCAACCTGAATCTCTATCGAGCGGAGCAGCAACAAGCGATCATTACGACCTCCCTGCCTATTTAAGACGACAGAATGAACCCTTGCCCATGGTGCTGACTTTAGGCCAGCGTATTACCATCCAAGCAGATCGCATCTGGTTTAAGTTGAACGACGCACAAGAAAAAACGTTAGCGTTACTCACGCCTAATCCTAAGGCCATTGGCGCGAGAATCTGGTTTGTGAACGAAAAGCACGACGTCTTTGACTATATGGACTTCGTTAGCTTAGAAGACGCCGTCAACACCTTGCAGCTAAATGGCTTCAGCGATTACGTTAAGAAAAGGTTTTCTCTACTGAACCGAACTCGAACGCGCTACACCTGGAGGTGTGAAGACCACACGCGGGTCTACACAAACTCAACCACTTGGGTCAAAACATAGCGATAGAAACTTTTCCATTACCCACGATATTCAGTTGTAATATCTCTAAGCAAGCCACTGGTCGAAGCCGACACTAGGCGCCGCCAGAGATAAAGCAACTGAACGCAGGGGCACGATGGGCTACAAAGTTTCACTCGGTCTGCAAACGTATCAATTTTCAGACCTCAAAACGGTAATGGCCAAGGCGAGCCCGCTGCGCTCTGGCGATTGCCTCTCGGGCGTCGCAGCCTTTTCTAACGAAGAACGGGTTGCTGCAGCCTTGGTGCTGGCGGATCTACCCTTAAAACGGTTTCTTGAAGAACAGCTCATTGCCTACGAAGACGACGAAGTCACTCGGGTGATTCTGGACGACCATCAAGCCGACGCGTTTGCACCGATAGCAAGCTTTACCGTAGGTGATTTTCGTAACTGGCTGCTGTCTGATGCCGTCGGTACTAACGAACTTAACGCGGTATCACCGGGGTTGACCCCAGAGATGGTTGCTGCGGTTTCAAAAATCATGCGAAATCAAGATCTGATTTTGGTTGCAGCTAAATGCCAGGTTGTCACGCGCTTCAGAAACACCTTGGGCCTGGCCGGTAGACTATCCGTCAGGCTTCAACCTAACCACCCCACCGACGACGCTCGCGGCGTTGGTGCTGCCATCATTGATGGCTTGCTGTACGGCGCGGGTGATGCAGTCATCGGCGTGAACCCCGCCTCAGATAACTTTCGTGAAATCAGCCAGATCTTGTCGTTGTTAGACAAGGTGCGTGAAAAGTTTGATATCCCAACTCAGACTTGTGTACTCACGCACGTCACAACGACTCTGCGCGCAATTGAGGCCGGTTTGCCAGTTGATCTGGTGTTTCAATCAATCGGCGGCACCGAGGGCGTCAACCGCAGCTTTGGGGTCACTGCAGCCTTATTACAAGAGGCTCACGAAGCCGCGCTCTCGTTGCAACGTGGCAGCGTCGGTAACAATGTGATGTATTTCGAAACAGGCCAAGGTAGCGCGCTTTCGGCAAACGCCTCGCATGGTGTCGATCAACAAACGATCGAAGCCAGGGCTTACGGCTTGGCACGTCGCTTTAAACCACTTCTGTTAAACAGCGTTGTCGGCTTTATTGGCCCCGAATATCTGTTTGATGGCAAACAAATCATTCGCGCTGGGCTTGAAGATCACTTTTGCGGCAAGCTACTCGGCTTACCAATGGGTTGCGATATTTGCTACACCAACCACGCTGAAGCCGATCAAGATGATATGGATACCCTGTTGACCCTATTGGGCGTAGCAGGCATCAACTACATCATGGGTGTACCCGGCTCAGACGACATCATGTTGGGCTATCAAAGCACTTCGTTTCATGATGCTTTGTATATCAGACGCGTACTCGGCAAAAAACCAGCACCAGAATTTGAAGCTTGGCTTGAAAAGATGCACTTGGTTGACGCCAACGGGCGACTCATCAGCCCCGTTGATTCGCAACCTTTACTGACCTTTTGAGGGGAAGGCCGTGTCTAAGCGCTCTGTGGTGTCGCTCGAAAAAGCCCCAGTGCTATCGCCCGACAACACGTTAATCTCTGAAGCCACACCTGCCTGGTTAAAATTAAAAGAGCTGACCAGTGCACGGGTCGCACTGGGTCGCACAGGTGTCAGCTTACCCACCAAAGATATCCTCGAGTTTCGCTTGGCACACGCACGTGCCCGTGATGCCGTTCACACGGCGCTTGAAGTTGAGCCGTTGTTCAAGACACTTGTCAGCAAAGGATTTGCCCCCGTCACCGTTGCAAGTCAAGCCGTCGATCGACACACGTTTTTGCTGCGCCCCGACCTAGGTCGTCGACTCTCAGTGACTAGTGCGCAAGCCTTAACGACCTTACGCCATGACACGACGCAGCCATTGCCCAGCCTGGCCTTTGTGATCGCAGATGGGCTTTCAGCCCAAGCGATTCAAACCCATGCCTTACAGTTGCTTGAGGCCTTGCGCTTAGAACTGCCACAGGTGCAAGAGGCGGCAGTTGTACTTGCGACCCAAGCTCGCGTGGCACTTGGAGATGAAATTGGTGAAATTCTGGGTGCCGAGTTAGTGGTTGTGTTAATCGGCGAACGACCAGGGTTATCTGCCCCAGATAGCATGAGCGCGTATCTAACGTGGCATCCAAAAGTTGGTCGAACCGATGTTGAGCGCAATTGCGTTTCGAATATACGTCTTGAAGGTTTGACTTATACAGAGTCGGCGCAGAAGCTTGCTTGGCTGATTATACAAGCAAAAGTGTTGGGCAAAAGCGGTGTTGAGCTGAAAGAAGAGTCTTAACTCACGTACCGAGCCCGATCCACCAACAACATATGCGGCACGGTTAACGCCGCAAGCGTCACAAAGACAAATTGCAACATTCTTGAATCATACGATGACATTGGTAGATACAGCCAACCAAGCGCGACCAAGGCGCTGACGCCTAACATCGGTAAGAGACATATCCATAACAGACGACCGACCGGCAAATTAACATACTGCTGCGTTCGTAGCAGGTGTCTCAAACTATGCATTCCGCAGAAGTAGACCGTGAAGGCGATTAAAGGTTGAGCCACCACTGACAGCAAACTCACTGACAAAATCTCGAAGCCAACCCGCCAATTTTTAGTCGCTTCAAAACATATCAAGATCGCCAAGGCCACAACCCAAGGCCAGGCCAACGCGCGCAATGCTATGACAATCGTCTGAGCACTTTCAGCGCCAACAATTAAAGTGAATAATGCAAGCATTTCAGAAAAATGAAGTAGTGTGGGCAACACAATGACCGCACCACCGTACAGCAGTGTGGTGATTTTTGCAGTGGGTGGCGCTAAGTCTCTTGAGAAATGCAAAATCGAAATGATTAAAAAGCCGCTCATAAAGACGAGCGGTACCTGCCACCAAATCAACACAACGCAACCAGCCAGGCCCAAATAGATCACCACAAACTGTAACCACGCTCGCCAGCCCTTTACCGCAAGCAGTTTTTGAGCAAAGCAGGGGTCAAGAGCACCATGCGGTACACCGAGAAAAAAGATTAACGTCGCAACCAAGAGTAACGAGGCCAGCGGGTCGACCGTTGGTGCAAGCGCAGAGCCAAGCGCGATGAGTGTTGCCACAACACCAAAAATAAAACCTTGTTGTTGAATACGGTTCATCGCATCGCTGCCACTTGACAAGCGCTTTTCATGAATAGCCCCCGTGGTAATGACAAAATCACTGCCAGGTAATCAGACACTCGCCCCTGATCCGACAAAAAGCGAATCAGTTTTTCGCTGCTCACCTTTGAAAACAGTCGCATGAAGAGCTCAGGGCCCAATTCGGGATGATGACGAAGCACATTCAGAAAAATCGCATCCATCTGTCGGATAACGAAAGAGTCTGGTTGATGACCGACAGGTAAACCGTTTTTTTGAATAGACTGTTTGCAGGCAAGAGCCCAGCGCTGAATTCTTTGAAAGGCGTAACCTGTCGCAGGTCGAGCGGCACCAGCGGTTAATCCAACCCGAACATAGCTTGGGTGCTGCTCAGCAGGCGTAGCCGTGCCCTTAGGCTGACCCACCCCCATCGGGATCAAACCATATTCGTTGCGCAGGCGTTGATAAGGCCTACCACCCGCAAGTTTTTCGACCTGAGCGTCAAGATAGCTGACTAACTCCGCTTGGTCATAAATCTTGGAAGCGAATACAGTAAATTCGACGAGTGCTCTTGTTGTTGATACGGGCAACACATAGTTAAAGCCAACAAACGCCTCAGTCTCTGGATAAAAATCCATCAATTGCGCTGAAGTGGGATCAAAGCGTGGCTCTTGAAACTCAAGCTCGCAACCCAAAAAAGATTGCCAAAGAGTGGTTTCAGACAGCTGCTGCGTCGGCAGTGGGCGAGTATCAACTATGGCGTTAGCTGAAAAAGAACCACCCGTGGTGTGAAGATGCCACCTACCCTGAGTAAGACTCGGTTCTGCGGTCAGTGAAATACCCGTTTTTAGATCCAGCGCAGTGTTGCTGGCAATCGCTTCGAGCGCCTGCGTATAAAAATCTGCTGCATTCAACAGGCGGTAAGGCGTTGCAGAGCAATCGACCAGCGCGCGACTGACGGCATTGTTAACGCTAAAGCGCTGCCAACTGTGTCTTGCAAGTGCTGCAAAGGGCGTTTGCTCATCGCCCCAGAAACACCAGGTGCGATCGTTTTCGTAGGCAATGCGCGGCTCAAGCAATAGTGTTCTGGGCGCTTGCGCTTGCAACGAAGCGAGTTGCATTCCCAAACTTAGTCCGGCGCAGCCGGCTCCGATAATGATCAGATCAAATTCAGTTTGCATGACCCTGCACGGACAAGAGCGACTTTGAGTCTCTTGGGGCTAAAGGCTCGTGCAGCTTGGCGTCATGCCGGCTTGGGTAACGCCAAAATTTTAGTGTCAGCGGTGCGGTGAGAAGGACTTCGATCGTAATCATAAATTTCTTCGCTTTAGACACCACGATACGTTGATGCCAGTACTCGCATTGCTGCCGTCTGAGTTTTTGACCAATCTCACGATAGAGCCGAGCCGCTACCAAGATTGCCAACCTCGCTCTGAATGGTAAATAGGATAACCCTTTTTCGCCACTCTGATAATAATCATCCGCCAGATCTAATAAGGTCGCCACGGCTTGCTTAACCAACTGTTTATGCTCTTCGCTAGGGGCAATGAGCTCGCTAGGTGCTAAGCCATTGACCAGCGCTGCAGGAATATATCGTCGATCGACCAGCGCATCCGTCTGCACATCTCTGCAAATATTGGTCAACTGCATGGCCATCCCCAGATCGATGGCGAAGGGTTCGGCCTCTGGATGATCGGTATTGAGCACTTTGCACATCATTAAACCGACGGTCCCTGCCACTTGATAGCAGTATTGCATTAAGTGAGCATCGTCTGCCATCCTGACAAGCTCAGTGTCAGACCAAACCCCTGCAATCAAATCAAGCACGACCCTCTTATCGATCTGACATTCATTGATTAACGCGATGCCATCCTGAACCACAGCATCTGCAGTCAAGCCTGAATGAATCGATTCGCGAAGCGCTGCGATATTCTTCTTTGAGCGAACGGCTGATTGATCTTCATCTGCCAAGTCGTCAACGTAGCGACAAAACCGATACAGCCGAGTCGCACCGCTTGCATGTCTTGACCCAAGCAGCTGGCGAGCCCAGTAAAAACTCTTGCCCTTTGCTGCAAGAACGCGGTCTGCGTCAACGAGGGTATCGTTAGCCAACATCACTCGGGCATCACCCTTGGGATCAAGGCATCCACCACTTTGGCTGAAGAGATCACGCCCGGCAAACCTGCACCAGGATGGGTACCTGCACCAACCAAATAGAGGTTCTTCAAACTTTCAGCGCGGTTATGAAAACGAAACCAAGCAGACTGCGTAAATATTGGCGAGATTGAGAAGCCTGCGCCGTGCTCACTCAGATAATCATGCTCGAAGTCTTTTGGCGTCATGAAAAAATCTTCAGTGATTACAGATGACAGCTCGGGCAATATTGTTTTTTCTAAGGCAAGCACAATACGGTCACGTAAGGCTGGCCCTTGAACGGACCAGTCTTGCCCACCTTGCAAGTTGGGTACAGGGCAAAGTACGTAAAAACTGTCGCAGCCGTCAGGGGCAAAGCTTTTGTCGGTCGCCGTCGGACGATGCAGATACAGTGAAAAATCTTCAGACAGGATCTTGCGATTAAAAATGTCTGCCAACAACTCTTGATAGCGCTCACCCATCCAAATCGTATGGTGGGCAATATCTGGATAGGTACGCGTCGTACCAAAATACAAGACGAATAGACCCATCGAGTACTGAGATTTTTTTAATTTTAAACGCGTAAAAAAAGATTGCTTTTTTGGCTCGAGCATATGCTGATACAAATAAGCTGGGTCAGCGTTGGACACAACCACGTCAGCCTCAAGGGTTTGGCCTCCTTCAAGTACGACACCTTTTACGGTGTCGGCCTCGACGAGCAAGCGTTCAACCGTTTGATTCAGCTGAATCTCAATCCCTTGGCGCAGCATCAGTTTTTCTAGGGCTGACACAATTGCTTGCGTACCACCCATCGCAAACTGCACGCCGTAGGCGCGTTCAAGATAATGGATCAGACAATAAATACTAGTCGTATCAAAGGGGTTTCCACCCACCAGCAGTGGTTGAATTGAGAACGCTTGCCGGAGTTTGTCGTTTTTAAGATAGTGAGACACCAGTTGCCAAACCGTTTTATAGCTCTGCAGTCCGATCAGGCTTGGTATCTGCTTCACCATAAACAGAAAACTATCGAAGGGTGTGGCGGACAGCTCGGTGAATCCGACCTTAAAGATTCGCTTCGAGTGGTCAAGTAACTGAAGATACCTTTCACAGTCAGCAGGTTCGATGCGCCGGATTTCAGCAAGCGTTTCTTCGAGGGTGCCGCCGTAATCAAAATGATCACCGTCCGCAAAATAGAAGCGGTACCAAGGGGTAAGCGGCACAAGGGAAACGTGATCGGCGAAAGTTTCACCAAATAGGGCAAACAGCTCTTCAAACAAAAATGAAGCTGTGATGACGGTGGGCCCAGCGTCATGACGAAAACCATTACGCTCAAAGGCTTGAGCACGTCCACCGAGCTGTGGGCAACGATCAATCAAGGTGACATCGTAGCCCTTGGCTTTGAAGCGCAGAGCGCTAGCGATGCCCCCAAAGCCACCGCCGATGATCAAAGCATGCATAGATTGAGCTCGTTAATAAGACAACTGATTCAACAGACCACGAATATTCTTTGAGCATTCACTCAACATTGCGCCAGACTGCAAAGGTAATTGCGTCAACGCCCTCTCGGACCTTAGCAAGTATTCGGTCGCTAGGTCTTTAGCCAACCGCTTTGAATCAAATGCAGCATCTAGACCTTCATCCCTGAGCTCAAACACTGAAACGATGT
Source organism: Alcaligenaceae bacterium (assembly GCA_947484295.1). Lineage (GTDB taxonomy): Bacteria > Pseudomonadota > Gammaproteobacteria > Burkholderiales > Burkholderiaceae_B > Zwartia. The sequence goes on from CANKOW010000004.1 coordinate 34,059, forward strand.
TGAGCGCATCGCGTTCTTTGCCAGAGCCGTTTGTTTGACGTTGATCCACGTCAATATCCAGTAGATCATCATAAATTTGAAAGCCGACCGCAAAATCCTTGCAGGCTTGTTCGGTGCAAAGGATGGCACTGTTCTGACCGCTGAGCAAAAATACAAGCTCTAAGGGTAGGCTCAATAAAGCGCCCGATTTTGCTCTGACAATGGCCAGATAAGTCTCTAGCTGCATCTGCTCAGGCGTAATCGATAAATCGGCGCACTGACCGAAAATCGCTTCGCTCGAGCGGTGGTGCATCGCCTGATACATTTTTGCTAAGGCACCTGCTTTGCTGACGTTTGCCAGCGCGGCATAAGATGCGGATAAAAAAAGATCGCCACAACAAATCGCGATATCACTACCAAACTTGCTCCAAACTGCTTGGTGTCCCCGGCGAAACTCATCCCGGTCTTGAAGGTCATCATGTATTAAGGACGCATTATGCAAAAGCTCAACGACTGTCGCAACGATGATGCAGTCGTCTTCTTTCAGGCCGACCGCTTTGCCAGCGCTGAGGGCCAACCGCGCGCGCAGGCGCTGCCCCCCAGACTGCAAATGGTGGGATACAGCCTCTTGAATTCTGGTTGAGTTTGAAACGGATGTTTGCGGTGCGCTCTGCAAAGACGCGCGCATGCACATTTCGACTTGTTTTAGCAAAACCGTTGGTTCGCTAACCAAATAACGCGGGATTACCTGATTTGCTGAAAGAGCCGTACCCATACCCATTCGAGCTCCATCACACTTTTTATATATTTTTTTAAAAAATCCCCGGCCGTAGCCGGGAATTTTCTTCAAGCAAACACAAAAATCTTAATGCTTTGACGCTTCTGATTCTGTGACTGCAACTTTCCAGATGATCAGGCCAAAGGCAATCTTGTTCAACACATCAGCCAGGTTATAGATGATGTTCAGAGCTGCTGCGCTGCTGGCAGGGCTGCTACCAGACAAGTAACCGAAGAAATAACCGATTGGGTAAATTGCCCAACCAATGGTCACGATCCAACGCATTAAGCTAAATGCCGATTGCACTGATGGTGGAGCACTTGCTGCATTAATCTTGCTGGCTTCGCCGGCGAAGATTTCATACAAAATGTAGAACCAACCGATCATACCAACGATGAACGCTGGCCAAACAGGTGCATAACCAGCTTCGCCAACATAACCGCCAACCAACATAACCAGAGTACCGATCATCAAACGCCAGAACACACCGCCTGGTACCTTGGCGATCGCGGCCAAAATCAGATAAAACTCGATCATTAACAGCGGCACTGTGATCAGCCAATCGATGTAACGGAAGACCGTTGGCGTTGAGCCCGTTGCAACCCAAACGTCGCGCATGTAAAAGTAATGCACAGCGGCGATTAAAGTTACCAAGCCCGACACGGTCAGTGAAGTTTTCCATTTAGCAGAGACACGGTCTCTTTCTAAAAAGAAAAACGCAGTTGACGCGATCAAGGCCATCGAAATGAGCCAAAACGAAATACCAACAAAGTCGTCTTGCTTGAGCACTGATGAAGAGGCCCAAGCCGGGGTGCTCGACAACGCTAACAACACACTACCACCGAGGACGGCTTTCCCTCGAGACCAGATTGAATTTAATTTCATGATGTCCCTTTCGATTAAATTTCCAATAGCGAAAAATATCGCAACCTCAAAGGTACACCGAGTGCAGCAGATTTCACAACTCATTTTTCGCAATGACGCCATCCCTTGTATGAATGATGCAACAACGAATTCACTAATTTAAAATTAGGTTTATGCGAAAAGGTATTCACTCATAAAAAAGAAACATCAAACAATTGCTTACAATAAAATAAATCGTGTTAGGTTTATACACAAAAACTAAACAAAATTTATACAAGAAGAACTAAATAATATTTATATAAAAGAACTAAATAATATTTATATAAAAGAACTAAATAATATTTATATAGAAACGCTGCGTTCAATGAAAATCTTTACTGAGCGCGCACCCTCTTAAAAACAAAGCGCCACTTTTATGACAAACACACAAAACAACAAAGCTTTACCCCTAACTGGGCTTAAGGTTCTTGACTTAACACGCGCCTTGGCAGGTCCCTTTAGCGCGATGATTTTGGCCGACCTAGGCGCCGATGTCATCAAAATCGAACCCACGCCGAATGGCGAGATGGTTCGGGGCTGGGGCCCGTTTCAAGATGGCATCAGCGTCTATTACCTAAGCATTCATCGCAACAAACGCAGTTTAGCGGTTGACTTTAGACAGCCCAAAGGGCTTGAACTCATTCGCACCATGGCCAAACAGGCCGACATCATTATCGAAAACTTCAAGCCCGGTGTGATGGCTGATATGAAGATGGATTACGCAGCACTTTCGGCTTTGAATCCACGTTTGATCTATGCCTCGATTACCGGCTTTGGCAACACCGGCCCTTATGGCAGCTGGCCCGGTATGGATCAAATCGCACAAGGGATGTCAGGGCTCATGAGCTTGACGGGCCAAGCCGCAACGGGCCCGACGCGCGTAGGGATCCCAATCGGCGACGTGGTGGGCGGTATGTGGGCCACCATGGGGATTCAGGCCGCCATCATTCAGCGCCAGGCAACCGGCCGCGGTCAACTGGTTGAAACGTCTTTGCTTGCCGGCTTGATCGGCTTGCTTACCGTACAGGGGCAGCGTCAATTGAGCTTGGGCGATACCCCGGGTGTAGCGGGTAACGATCACCCAGTGATCTGTCCCTATGGCATGTTCGAAGCCAGCGACGGCCCGTTCAATATGGCGGCGGCCACTGAGGATATGTGGGTCAAGCTTTGTCAATTAATAGGCATTGAAGACTGGATCACGCATCCCGATTTCAAAGACAACGCGAGTCGTTGTAAACATCGTGAGCAAGTCAAAGAACGTCTAAACAAAATATTTGCGACCCGCAAAAAAATGGAGTGGACACTCGAACTCGTGAAGCTGAGTATCCCAGCAGGCCCGATTTTGACTTTGGATCAAGTCTTTAAAGACCCGCACATCGTTGAAACGGGCTTGGTCGAAGAAGTCGATCACCCCAAACTTGGCAAACTCAAGCTCGTGGGTAACCCTTTAAAAATGGAAGGCTTTGGCGGCAAAACCGTACGCACTGCACCACCCGAACTCGGCGCTGATTCACGCGAGGTGCTTCAAGAGTACGGGCTATCAGACGCTGATATCAACACCCTGATTGCAGAAAAAATCATTCAAAGTACACATTAAGGATTGCAGCATGCTTGCCTCAAAAATCACCTATATCGCCGTTGCCTCAAACGACCCTGAAATAACCTGTTCGATCTATGAAAAATACTTTGAATTGCCACGCACCGATTTCAATACAGCTGAGGGCAAAGTGTCTTTGTTCAGTATCGGTCAAAGTGCGTTAGCCGTTGTGCCCCTTGGCCATTCGCTGATTGATGGTGACGTGAAGCCGGGCGTGCATCACATTGCCTTTGGCTTGCAAGACCCTGAGGCTGCAGTCAAAAACTTTGCTTTGACGCCCACCCCAGCAATTGGCTTAGACGGGCGCCGCAGTTTTGCCATCGACCCCGCGCAAACTTGTGGGGTACGTGTGCGTCTAACCGAACCCCTGGCGCTTCCCGCCCATATAAGTGGGGCGATTGAACGCATCGATCATCTTGGTATCGCAAGTACGGATGTTGCCGAAGACGAGAGCGTATTTGCTAACAAGCTTGGCTTTGCAGTTGAAAGTCGACAAACCGACATGGAGGTCAACATCTCGGTTGAAAGTTTTACCTCTGATAAATATGGCGTGGTCTACCACACGCAACCACCGAAGCCGATCGGCGGCTTACGCGTTACCTTTATTACGATTGGCGATCTTGAGCTTGAGTTCTTGGCAAACTTTGATCCAAGCCAAGGGGCACACATTGAGCACGGTCAGTCAGGCTCAACGAAACAAGACCAAGGTGCCATCACACGCTTTGTTCAGTCGCGCGGACGTGGTCTGCATCACATCGCCATCAAGGCCAGCGATATCAATGGCACCTTGAAAAAAATGTCGAAGGCTGGCTTTCAGATGATCGATCAAGTCGGTCGGCCGGGTTCGCGTCGTGCGTTGATCGGCTTTCCGCATCCAAAATCGACAGGTGGGATTTTGATGCATCTGGTTCAGCGTGATGTCTGAGGCACTTGTTCTCACTGAAAGACAAGGCGATTGCCTAATCGTGCGCCTGAACCGGCCGCACGACGGTAACGCGATCAATTTGGCGGTCGCGCAAAGTCTTGCAGCGTTAATTGAAGATTGCCGCAAAGATTCAAGCCTGCGTGCTGTGATTTTGACCGGTAGCGGCGACAAGTTCTTTTGTACAGGTGGCGATGTCAAAGCCTATGCAAAAATTGAAACTGAAACCGCCTTGAACGAAGTCTTTGACACCATTCGCACTTTGCTAGACGCGCTTGAGCAACTACCCTGCCCTGTGATCGCGGCGATCAACGGATATGCCATTGGTGGTGGTGCTGAACTTTCACTGGCCTGCGATTTTCGGGTGATTGAACAAGGGGCGCAGATTGGCTTTCCGCAATCTCGATTAGGCATCTTGCCAGGCTGGAATGGGATCTCGCGGCTTGTACCCTTGGTTGGGCGTGCCGCTGCAGCAAAAATGTTATTTGATGGCAGGCGCATCGATGCCGAGCAAGCACTGGTAATTGGTTTAGCCACTACGGTGGCACCAGCGGGCGAGAGCTTACGCGTGGCACTCGAGTTAGCCCAGACGTTTAGCGGCACTGCGCCACTGTCGATTGCTGCAATCAAGGCAGAACTCAACGCTGTGACGCAAAGCTTAGGCGATGTCAGAGCGCAGTCGCGTCAGGCCTTTGCTGAGCTTTGGTTTACCGCCGATCATAAAGAAGCTGAACACGCTTTTGCAGAAAAACGCTTACCTAAGTTTAAGGGGCTATAGTGGAGAAAAAGCCAACAAATATGGCTCATTAGGCAGATCAACATACTTTCCAGGAGACAAGCATCATGCGTAAAAAAATCATCGCAACAACTGCTGCAGCAACATTAATCGGACTCACAGCGGGCACTGTATCGGCTCAAGACTTTCCGAGCAAAGGGCCAATCAAATTAGTCGTAGGCTTTGCCCCAGGCGGTGGCACCGATGCGATTGCAAGAGCGTTGAATACCAAACTATCAGAAATTCTTAAACAAACGGTTGTGGTTGAAAACAAAGCAGGTGCTGGCGGAACCTTATCCACAGATTTCGTTGCGAAATCGGCGCCTGATGGCTACACCATCAGCTTCACGTTAAACAACCACGCTATTAACCAAGCGCTTTACGCGAACTTACCGTTCGACACTGAAAGAGACTTGCGAGGCGTGGCTTTAATTGGGTCGCTCACCCAACTCTTTGCTTCTAACCCAAGCGCCCCCGCAAAAACCTTGCAAGAATTTTTAGCACAGGCTAAAGGTAGCGATGGCCGACTCAAAACCTATGCAAGCGGTGGTGTTGGCTCGCCTGGGCATTTTGCTACAGCCTACTTAGAGTTTTTAGCAAAAGCCCAACTGACCCATGTCCCTTATCGTGGCGCAGGTCCGGCCATTGCTGATGTTGTGGGCAATCACGTACCTTATATTTTGTCGACCCTCAGTGGCCTGTTGGCTAATGTCAAAGCCGGCAAACTACACCCAATCGCTGTGACCTCTAAAGAGCGCAGCCCGTTATTGCCAAACGTACCCACCATTGCTGAAAGTGGTTTCCCGGGCTATGACATGGATACCTGGATTGCAATGTTTGTGCCTCGTCAAACACCAGACGCGATTGTCGACATACTGTACAAAGCGACGATGGAGGCCGTGAAAGCCCCCGACGTGCAAGACCGCATCACCTCGCAAGCCGGCATCGTTAGAACCGGCACCCCTGCACAACTTGATGCCTTAGTGAAAACAGAGATTGCTCAATTCACAAAAATCGTAAAAGACAGCAATATCAAGCCAGAGTAATTTAAACACTTTGACTTGCAATCATTGAGGAGACAACATGAAATTTTTTAACTCGCAGTTAGTATTGGGCTTAGTGGTTGCTGCCCTCGCTATGCCTACTAGCGTTGTTGCGCAAGACCGCAGCACCGCGTATCCAAACAAAGCCGTACGAATTGTGATTCCGTTTCCGGCGGGTCAAGCGACTGACATCATCGGACGCCTGCTTGCCGAACGGCTGGCGCAACGCTGGGGTCAGCCGGTTTTTGTCGAGAACCGAGGCGGCGGCAATGCGATACCAGGCATGCTGGCGGGTATAGATGCTGCGCCTGACGGCTATACGCTGACCTTTGGTGCGACGAGCAGCACGGTGATCA
>CANKOW010000005.1 GCA_947484295.1 Alcaligenaceae bacterium
CGCCTCGCGGCTTCCGGTTGAGGCGCCCGACGGCACTGAGGCACGACCCATCGCACCAGACTCAAGCAACACATCGCATTCGACGGTGGGGTTGCCACGCGAGTCGAGAATTTCGCGTCCGATAATATCTACGATTGCACTCATTTCAAAGTTTCCTGGATAATTAAAATTTTGATGACGTTAAGCAAAACGCGACTCAAGAAAGCCGTGCCGCTTCACTACCCGATCTACGTCAATCAGGGTGGAAAGCAGGTCTTTCATTTGGCCAAGCGGCACAGCGTTGGGCCCATCAGAGAGCGCTTGCGCTGGATTGGGATGAGTTTCCATGAACAGGCCAGAAATGCCCACAGCCACTGCGGCACGCGCCAAAACAGGCACGAATTCGCGTTGCCCGCCCGACGAGGTGCCCTGCCCACCGGGCAGCTGCACCGAATGGGTGGCATCGAATACGACTGGGCATTGAGTTTCGCGCATGATGGCGAGCGAACGCATATCTGACACTAAATTGTTATAGCCGAACGAGACCCCCCGTTCGCAAACCATAATATCCTCAGGGACGCCGGCTTTTTGCGCGGCCAGGCGAGCTTTGGTGACAACCTGCAACATATCGTGGGGCGCCAAAAACTGGCCTTTTTTGATATTGACGGGCTTGCCGCTCGCTGCGCAAGCCTCAATGAAATCGGTTTGTCGGCACAAAAATGCAGGGGTTTGCAGCACATCTACCACCGCGGCCACTTGGGTCACCTGGTCTTTATCGTGCACATCAGTCAGCACCGGCACTTTGAAGTGCGCACGCACGTCTGACAGAATCTGCAAGCCCTCTTCCATCCCGGGCCCACGGTACGAGGCGCCTGAGCTTCGGTTAGCCTTGTCAAACGAACTTTTATAGATAAAAGGGATCCCCAGGGCCGCTGTGATTTCGCACAGGCGACCCGCGGTATCGAAGGCCATTTGGCGCGACTCAATCACACAGGGCCCTGCGATCAGGAAAAAAGGCTGGGTTAAACCAATGTCAAAACCGCAGAGCTTCATCAAGCACCCTTGCGCTTATCATGGCTGGCTAACGCGGCACGGATATAGCTTGTAAACAGAGGGTGTCCATCGCGCGGTGTCGAGGTGAACTCGGGATGAAACTGCACCCCGATAAACCAGGGATGACCCGGGATCTCCATAATTTCAGGGAGGTCTTCGGTGGGTGTTCGCGCACTGATCAGCATGCCTGCCTGTTCAAGCTTAGGCACGTAAAGGTTATTGACTTCGTAACGATGACGGTGGCGCTCGTTGACTTCTGGCCCGTAAATACTGCTCGCCAAGGTGTCGGCCTTAACCGGACAACGCTGCGCGCCTTTGCGCATGGTGCCACCTAAGTCTGACGTCTCGTCTCGCACTTCGGCGCGACCTTCACGATCAATCCACTCGGTAATCAACGCCACCACGGGGTGCTCGGTTTGGGGGTCGAACTCGGTACTGTTGGCGCACGCCAAGCCCGCCTTGTGACGTGCAAACTCAATCACAGCAAGTTGCATACCCAAACAGATACCAAGATACGGCACCTTATGTTCGCGGGCATACTGAATAGCCATAATTTTGCCCTCGGTGCCACGCTTACCAAAACCACCCGGCACCAAAATCGCATCAAAGGGCTTCAAGACGTCGGTACCATTTTGCTCAAGCGCTTCAGAGTCGATGTAGTCAACCACTACGCTAGATTCGGTATGGATCCCAGCGTGAATCAGCGCTTCGCTGAGCGACTTGTACGACTCAGTAAGATCAACATACTTACCCACCATTGCAACGCGCACTTGGTGCTTGGGATGCTCGAGGCCATACACCAGCTTATCCCAGACCGATAGATCTGCCTGTGGCGGGTTAATCGCCAGCACTTCACAAATGAGGTTGTCAAGCCCCTGCTTGTGCAACATGCTCGGGATTTTATAGATTGAGTCAGAGTCCCACACCGAGATCACAGCATCGAGCGGCACATTGGAGAAGAGCGAAATTTTTGCGCGCTCTTCGTCGGGAATAGGACGGTCAGCACGGCACAGCAAGGCGTGAGGAATAATGCCGATTTCGCGCAGTTTTTGTACCGAGTGTTGTGTTGGCTTAGTTTTGAGCTCGCCGGCCGAGGCGATAAACGGGACCAGGGTCAAATGAATAAACGCAGCGCTATTGCGGCCCATGCGCAGACTCATTTGCCGCACGGCTTCAAGAAAGGGTAACGACTCAATATCGCCCACCGTGCCGCCGATTTCGACGATAGCCACATCGGTTTGACCTGCCCACGATTGCTCAGCGCCACGGGCGATGAAATCTTGGATTTCGTTAGTGATGTGCGGAATCACCTGCACGGTTTTGCCTAAATACTCACCTTTGCGCTCTTTGCGCAACACAGACTCATAAATTTGACCTGTCGTGAAATTATTTGCCTTGCGCATTTTTGACGAGATAAAGCGCTCGTAGTGGCCAAGATCAAGGTCGGTTTCTGCGCCATCTTCGGTGACGAAGACCTCGCCATGCTGAAACGGGCTCATGGTGCCTGGATCAACGTTGATGTAGGGGTCGAGCTTGAGCATGGTGACTTTGAGGCCGCGCGATTCGAGCAAGGCAGCCAAAGACGCGGCGGCAATGCCCTTACCCAACGAGGACACCACACCACCGGTAACAAAGACAAATTTGGTCATGTCATGAACGCCCGAACGTGCGGCGTATGCAGGAAATTTGAATTATAGCCGCAGGCGTGACCTTTGCGGGAACTACGCCTAGCCATTTTGGCAAACTGCCTCGAAACCAGACGACGAGCAGGCTCTTGTTGACGCCCGTCTCTGCCACGGTCGATCGAACGACCGATTTAACGACCGAGTGGCTTTGTGCGCCGCAACAACCAGTCCAACCCCTCACCGTCGAGGCGCGGCGCTAAGCGTGCGCGAACTTCTTGGTGGTAGGCGTTTAGCCAAGCGATTTCATCGTCGCGCAGTTGACTGACCTGGATACAGGTCGCGTCAATCGGGCAAAGTGTCAGGGTTTCGAACTCAAGAAACTCGCCAAACTCAGATTCGCCTGCGCTTTGATTGCAAACCAGGTTTTCAATGCGAATTCCCCAGCGGCCCGGGCGATACAACCCTGGTTCGTTTGAGGTGATCATGCCCGGCTGCATCGCAGTGTGCGGGGCGGGCGCAGCACGGTATGAAATCACTTGCGGGCCTTCGTGCACATTCAGGTAATACCCCACCCCGTGACCCGTGCCATGGCCATATTCGGCCAAACGATCCCACAAAGGCGCGCGTGCGACTGCATCGAGCATTGGAGAAGCGACACCGCGCGGAAACTTCAACCGTGACAAAGCAATCATCGCTTTGAGCACGGCCGTGTAATCGTCTTTTTGTGGCTCAGTCGGCGTGCCTACTGGCACAACACGCGTGATGTCGGTGGTGCCGCCCAGATATTGCGCGCCCGAGTCGATTAAGAGCAAGCCATCGCCTCTGATTTGCGCATGCGAAGCTTGCGTTGGGCGGTAATGGGGCATCGCACCATTAGCATTAAAGGCTGAAATCGTGCCAAAACTGCGCGACACAAAGCCTGGTTGCTCAGAGCGCAACACAAGCAGACGCTCGTCGATCATCAACTCGTTGAGTGGTGTGGCTTCGCAGCAAGCGATGGCCTGTTCGAGCCAGGCAAAAAACGCACACAAGGCTGCGCCGTCTTGCTCCATAACGCGTCGTACGTGACTCAGTTCGAATTCGGTTTTTTGAGATTTAAAAAAGGTGCTGGGGTTGATGTTACGTACAGTGCGCGTGCGCAACCGATCGATCAAAGCGCAGGTCGTGCGGGCTGGGTCGAACAGCAACGTGTCTTGCACGGGCAACTCGGCCAAAACCTGCGCCACCGTGTCGTAAGGCCGCACGTAAACCTGAGCTTCGGCGAGTTTGCTAATGAGGGCAGCGTCGACCTTGCCGGGCAACACAAATAACTGCGCATCGGTCAAGCCGATTAAGACATGTGACAGAAATACCGGATTAAACGAGACATCACTGCCGCGTAAATTCAACAGCCAGGCCACGTCATCCAGCGTGGATACGAAATGCCACTGAGCACCTTGTTCAAGCATGGCCTCGCGCACGCGCGCTAGTTTGTCTTGTCGCGAGGCACCTGCAATCTCTACAGGCAAGTCGCGCACAGCTGCGGTCGGCAATGGGGGGCGTTCAGGCCAACAGTGCCCCGGCAAATCCAGATCTAGTTTTAGCGCGATGCCGCGGGGAGTCAACACCTCGAGTAATGTGTCGCGCGCCGACAAACCCAACGCACGACCATCAACCGCCACCGTCGCACCATCGGCCATTTGCGTGGCCAACCACGTGGTATGAGCAGGGTCAGTCGCCACGCCAATTTTCATGAGGGTAACCGCGCTGCCCCCCAGTTCGGCCTCGGCTTGCACCCAATACCGGCTATCCACCCAAAGGCCAGCAAAATCCTGTGTCACGACAACGGTGCCAACCGAACCGCTAAACCCAGTCAGCCAAGGGCGCAACTGCCAGTAATCGGGCAAATACTCAGACAAATGCGGGTCTGCCGAAGGCACAAGACAAGCCTGCACATTGGTCGCCTGCATGGCAGTACGCAGCGCCGCCAGAGCAGCAGAGGAACTCGAAGTCGATACGGAAGTTGTCATTTGGAAGGGCACGTAAAAGCACACAAGACCAACAGACCACTAAACACACAATAGTCCGAGGCCATGATGGTCATTTGGAGGGGCGAGCAAGTAACCTAAATTAACAGACCACTAAACATACATGTGGCCGACACAGTCTTCGTCATTTAGAGGGACTAGAGAACTTCGCCTTGAGCACAGCAATAATGCCAGGCAAGATCGACAAGAAAATAATAAACAGAATCACCAGCGTCAGGTTGTTGCGCACGAAAGGCAGGTTGCCAAACCAGTAGCCTGCAACGGTCAGCGATACCACCCACAGCACCCCGCCGGTGACGTTGTAAAACAGAAAACGCTTGGGATCAAAGCGTGCAAAGCCCGCTACGAAAGGCGCCATGGTGCGGGCCAGCGGAATAAAGCGCGCAATGATGATGGTTTGGCCACCGTAACGATCGTAAAAACCTTGTGTGTAAGCCATATGCTTCGCGTTGACCAAGCTAGTGCGCGCGATCAGCGCTGCGCCAAACCAGCGACCAACCGAATAGTTCACCGCATCGCCCACGATCGCTGCTGTCGTCAAAATGGCCATCAACAGATAGATATCCATCTTGCCCATGGCACACACTGCACCTGCGACAAACAGCAACGAGTCACCGGGCAAAAACGGCATAAATACTAAGCCCGTTTCGGCAAAAATAATCGCCACAAGCAAAGCGTAAATCCATACACCGTGCATCTCAATGAACTGCAACATTGTTTTATCAATATGCAGCAATAAATCTAACAGCCAGGTGAAGAATTCCATCCCAAAAACCCTTAATGTGCCTACGCAACCAGCGAAACATTAAGTTTAGCAGCGGTGTGTTCTTGAACCTCAGACAGCGTGACACCTGGGGCGAGTTCAAGCAACTTGAGCCCGCTTGGTGTGATTTCAAACACGCCCATGTCGGTGATCACCATGTCGATCACGCCCACGCCCGTCAAGGGCAAGGTGCACTTGGGTAATAATTTCATATCAACCGAGCCGTCTTTTTTACGCGCAACGTGTTCCATCAAGACAATGACGCGACCAACGCCCGCGACCAAGTCCATGGCCCCGCCCATCCCTTTCACCATCTTGCCTGGGATCATCCAGTTTGCGAGATCACCGGTCTCGGACACCTGCATGGCGCCCAGAATAGCCAAATTAATTTTGCCGCCGCGAATCATCGCGAACGAATCAGCCGACGAAAAAATCGACGAACCTGGGATCGGGGTGACCGTTTGCTTACCCGCATTGATCATGTCCGCGTCGACTTCGCTTTCAAGCGGAAACGGACCAATCCCCAACAAACCGTTTTCGGATTGCAACCACACTTCAATCCCCTTGGGGACATGATTAGCGACCAAAGTGGGCAAACCAATACCCAGATTGACATAAAAACCATCTTGTAATTCGCGCGCCGCGCGTGCGGCCATTTCATCACGAGTCCATGCCATGTTGATTGCTCCTTAGTTTGCCGCGCGAACGGTGCGTTGTTCGATGCGTTTTTCAGGGGTCGCATTGATCACAATGCGATGCACATAAATACCGGGCAGATGAATCTGATCGGGGTCGAGTTCGCCAAGTTCAACTACTTTTTCAACCTCGACAACGGTTAACTTACCCGCCATCGCTACCGGCGGATTAAAGTTGCGCGCGGTTTTATGAAAAATCAAATTACCGCTACGATCAGCGATATAGGCTTTCACCAAAGAGATCTCGGGCACTAGGGCGCGCTCCATGACGTACTTTTCACCGTCAAACTCACGGATTTCTTTACCGTCTGCCACCACAGTGCCCACACCGGTGCGGGTGAAAAAGGCTGGGATACCTGCGCCACCGGCACGCAGGCGCTCGGCCAACGTGCCTTGAGGGGTGAATTCAAGTTCAAGTTCGCCCGCCAAAAACTGGCGTTCGAACTCTTTGTTTTCGCCTACGTACGAGGCGATCATTTTTTTAACCTGGCGCGTTTGCAGCAGCATACCCAAGCCAAAACCATCAACACCGGCATTGTTACTGATGCAGGTGAGATTTTGCACACCAAGGTCGCGTACCGCAGCGATCAAGGCCTCGGGGATACCACATAGGCCGAAACCACCCACTCCAAGCGTTTGCCCATCTTTAAGGATATCTTTCAGTGCCGCGATGGCACTGGGATAGAGCTTATTCATTACACAGACTCCTGAGTATGCACGTTGACCAGATTATCTACGATTTATCGGCTTTGCCAAAGCTTGCAATACCTCGGCGGGCCACGGGTGAGATTTATTGAGCTCGAAATCCATCCAGACCATCACCGACTTGCCCTGCGCGCAAAGTTCAAGGCGATCGGGGTAGACCACCGAAATATCAACCGTCTGCTCAAGGCTTGAGCGACCAATACTGACCACCCGTAGGCTGACTCGCACGGTTGCCGGGTAGGTGATAGCTTTTTTAAAATCGCACGAGCAGTGCACCACCACAGGGCCATAGCGCGTTGACTGGGGCGCCTGGCCTTCGTAGAACATCTTTAAACGCCCCTCTTCCATATAGCGGAAATAATTGGCGTTATTCAGGTGAGCCAAGGCGTCGGCATCAGACCAGCGCATGGGGATGTCTAAGTCGTAAATATCGCCCACCATCAGGGTTTGCGGTTCAGGGCCTGCCAAAGAGTTCTCCAAAAATCATGTCACGGGTTGCAAAAGGCGCTGTTCACGAGTTTGCAAGGCCCGCGCCACGACAGCGTGTGCCCCTGTGCAATACAATCGTCTCAGTAAATAAACATCATACCTTTGAAGCAGGGAGACTCTCATGTCAGCACGCGAATCGATGAAATACGACGTTGTCGTGGTGGGTGGCGGCCCAGGCGGCTTAGCCACGGCGATTCGCCTTAAACAACTGGCCGCTGAACGCAGCCATGAGATTTCGGTTTGCGTGCTCGAAAAAGGCAGCGAAATCGGTGCGCACATTTTGTCAGGTGCAGTGATGGATCCGCAGGCATTGACCGAGTTGTTGCCTGACTGGAAAAATATGGGCGCCCCGCTGGATACGCCCGTGACAGAAGATGAATTTTTGTTTTTGAGTGAAACAGGCGCGCGTAAAACCCCTGATTGGTTACTGCCCGAGTGCTTTCAAAATCATGGCAACTACATTGTGAGTCTGGGCAAGGTTGCCCGTTGGATGGGCGAGCAAGCCGAGTCGCTTGGGGTTGAGATATTTCCGGGCTTTGCTGCGGCCGAAGTGCTGTACAACGAACGGGGTGCAGTGCGCGGTGTTGCAACAGGCGATATGGGCGTCGGGCGCGATGGCAAGCCCACTGACCAGTACCAGCAAGGTATGGAGTTGTTAGCGAAGTACACCATTTTCGCTGAGGGCGCGCGCGGTCAGTTGGGTCGTGAACTCATTAGCAAGTTCAAGCTTGATCAAGGTCGTGACCCACAAAGCTATGGCATTGGGATTAAAGAGCTCTGGGAAGTCGCCCCCTCAAAATCACGACCAGGCGTAGTTGTGCACACCGCAGGCTGGCCGCTTGATTCAGACACCTACGGCGGCTCGTTTTTGTATCACCTGAACGACAACCTCGTTGCGGTCGGCATGGTGGTGGGCCTAGATTACGCAAATCCTTGGCTTTCGCCGTTTGAAGAGTTTCAGCGTTACAAAACACACCCATCAATTCGTGGCACGTTTGAAGGTGGTAAGCGCATTGCCTACGGCGCGCGCGCGCTGACCGCGGGCGGTTTGCTGTCATTACCCAAATTGGTGTTTCCGGGCGGTGCGTTGGTAGGCTGTGAGGCGGGCTTCTTGAACGCCTCGCGCATTAAGGGTAGCCACGCTGCAATCAAATCGGGCATGATGGCGGCTGACGCGGCCTTTGATGCCTTGGTGGCCGAGCGTAGCGCAGACGAGTTGCCGGCTTATCCCGCAGCCTTTGAAGCGTCATGGTTACACACTGAACTCAACAAAGCGCGCAACTTTAAACAATGGTTCAAAAAAGGCCGCACCATTGCAACGCTGATGACGGGTGTCGAGCAGTTTGTGCTTAAGGGCAACATCCCCTGGACCATTCATCGCACCAAGCCCGATCACGCTTGCCTGCAGCCGGCTGATCAATGCCCAAAAATTGAGTACCCAAAACCTGATGGTGTCTTAACCTTTGATCGTTTGACTTCGGTTTTCATTTCAAACACCAATCACGAAGAAAATCAGCCGATTCACCTGACACTCAAAGACGCGTCGGTACCCGTTAGTATTAATCTGGCCAAGTACGCTGGCCCCGAAGCGCGCTACTGCCCTGCTGGCGTCTACGAGTACGTCAAAGACGACAACGGCAGCGATCGCTTGCAAATCAACGCCCAAAACTGCGTGCACTGCAAAACTTGCGATATCAAAGACCCCACACAGAATATTGTTTGGGTGACACCGCAAGGTGGTGAGGGGCCGGTTTATAACGCGATGTAAGCTCATCGCCCGAGCAAGGGCTCGTGGTCTGCTCTCCTGAGAGCCTCCCAGCCTTCAGTTCAATTGAAGGGCGCGCATTATTAAAACCGAAAACAAGGGGATGTTGTTAGGGCTGATCGGCGTCACCTTATTTGGGTTGACGCTGCCCGCAACACGTTTGGCGCTCGAATCGTTTCATCCTATTTTTATCGCGACCGGTCGCGCACTGCTGGCGACCGTATTGGCGGTGATTTATCTTGTTGCTGGTAAACATCGTCGCCCAACACTGCACGAATTCAAATATCTGTTGCTAGTCGTCATGGGCGTCGCGATTGGCTTTCCGGTCTTTACCGCTCTAGCCATGCAACAGGTTGACGCCTCGCATGGCGGCGTCATGCTTGGCATCATGCCCTTAACCGTTGCGGCATGCGCCGCATGGCTCTTCAAAGAACGCCCCTCACTCGGGTTTTGGCTGATGGCCGCTCTGGGCAGTGCGCTCGTCGTTGTGTTTTCACTGATGCGCGGTAATGGGAGTGTGCATTGGGCCGATCTCTCGCTACTGCTCGCCGTGTTAACAGGATCGATCTCATACGCGGCGGGGGGCTATTTAGCAAGATCGTTGGGCGGCCTACAAGTCATCTCGTGGACGTTGGTGTTTGCCACACCGTTTTTAGTTTGGCCCGCAATCTGGTTTGCACCCAGCACTTGGCAAGCAACCAACACAGCGTGGCTTGGCTTTTTGTATGTCGCCCTATTTAGCCAATACCTAGCGTTTTTACCGTGGTTCAAAGGCTTGTCGCTAGGCGGGATCGCACGCGTCGGGCAAGCGCAACTGCTTCAACCGTTCGTGACGATCATCGCTTCAGCGTGGATCTTAGGCGAAGTCGTTGATTGGGTAACCTGGGCCTTCGCCATCGCGGTGTTTACGGTTGTGGCGCTGGGTCGTCTGCTCGGGGCTAGGCGTTAACGTGTGAAACCGTTACAAGTACGCTATGCTTAAATCACTTTCAATAGCCTTCTATCAACAAACTTCTTGAGTCTCAACATGTCCACGCGTCCGCAAGCAGTCCCCACCACGCAAATCGACAACGATCGTGTCATCGTGACTGAATGGCGCTTTGCGCCCGGCGCTGAGACGGGCTGGCATACCCATGGTCACGACTATGTGGTGGTGCCGACTATCAGTGGGATGTTGCACCTTGAAACGCCAGAAGGTTTAAAAGAATTTCCGTTAGTCGCTGGCAAGTCATACACCCGTGGTGCAGGGGTCAATCACAATGTGATCAACGCCAGTACCCACGAAGTTGCTTTCATCGAAATCGAAATCCGTTAATACAAAAAAGGACGAGACACATCATGCTAGATCCACAAGCCAAAGCCCTGATTGATTTGATGATCGAAAAAGGGATTCCACCGGTACACACACTGACGGCGACTCAAGCGCGCGAAGCCTACGTGCAACGTCGTTTTTTTAGCCAGCCCGAAGCACCCGAGGTTGCCTCAAGCGTTGACACCGATATCCCAGGCCCCGCTGGCAAAATTACCGTGCGCGGCTATCGCCCCAAAGACAGTGTGGCCTCAACGGTATTACCAGCGCTTGTTTACTACCACGGTGGTGGCCATGTGATCGGTGACATCGATACGCATGATGTGCTATGTCGTACCCTTTCAAATCTGGCGCACTGTGCGGTGTTTTCAGTGAACTATCGCCTGGCCCCTGAAAATGTGTTTCCGGCAGCGTCTGACGACTGCGTGGCTGCGACCAAATGGGTGCATGCCAATGCCAACGCACTCAAAGTTGACCCGGCGCGCATCGCCTTGGGCGGTGACAGTGCCGGTGGTCATTTGGCCGCGGTAGTCGCACTATCGCTCAAAGCAGACAACAGCTTTAAACCCGTCTTGCAACTGCTGATCTACCCCGTCACTGACCCCAGCTCAGAACGTGAGTCGATGCGCACCAATGGCCAGGGCTACATGCTGACCAAAGAATCGATGAATTACTACTACGGCGCTTATATGCCCGAAAAATGGATGCGCAACGATTGGCGTGGTGCACCGATGCTGGCTAAAGACCACTCAGGCTTGGCGCCTGCCTTCGTCATGACCGCAGGCTTTGATCCGCTACGCGACGAAGGTGCCGACTACGCCGACAAGTTAACAATGGCAGGCGTCCCCACTCAATACGTTTGCTTCGAACGCCAGATTCATGGCTTCATCACCATGGGGCGCATCATCGACGAGGCCAACACCGCCGCCGAACTGTGCGCGGCGGCGCTACGCGCTAAGTTTTAGTGTTTGTCAAACTTTTAGTGGTTGTCGCGCGGAACAGCGCTGCCGCTGCTGCCGACCAAGAAATCCAAGTCAACGCCGTCGTTGGCTTGGTTCACATGATCAACATATAACTTGTAATAGCCACGATTCATTGGCGGCTCGGGAGCTTTCCATTTTAGTTTGCGCTCGGCCAAAATCTCGTCGCTCACGTCTAAATGCAAGCGACGCTTGGCCACATCAAGCTCGATCATGTCGCCGTTTTCAACCAAGGCTAAGGGCCCACCCGCTGCCGCCTCAGGGGCAACGTGCAACACCACCGTGCCATAGGCTGTACCACTCATACGCGCATCTGAGATGCGAATCATGTCGGTGATGCCCTTTTTTAGAATCTTGGGTGGCAGTGGCATATTGCCCACCTCTGCCATACCCGGATAGCCTTTCGGGCCGCAGTTTTTAAGCACCATGATGCAGGTCTCGTCGATATCCAATTTGGGGCTATCGATGCGCTTATGAAAATCTTCGATGTTTTCAAACACCACCGCACGACCACGATGCTTGAGTAATTTTTTAGTGGCGGCCGAGGGCTTGATGATTGCGCCATCTGGGCATAAGTTGCCACGCAACACCGCGATACCTGTATTCTTTTTAAAGGGCTTTTCAAACGTCGTGATTACGTCGCGGTTGTAGCACTCGGCTTTCTTGACGTTATCCCAAAGCGAATTACCATTCACAGTCAGAGCTTTTTTGTTCAACAAGCCCTGCTCGCCAAGCGTGCGTAACACCACAGGCAAACCACCTGCATAGCAGAAGTCTTCCATGAGGTACTTGCCGCTTGGCATCAAGTTCAATAGTGTGTGGACATCACGGCCAAACTTATCCCAATCGTCGATGTCAAGCTTGACACCAATACGTCGGGCAATCGCGATCAAGTGAATCACTGCATTGGTTGAACCACCAATGGCTGCATTCGTACGAATCGCATTTTCAAAAGCGTGACGCGTCAGCACTTTATCAAGTGTCAGATTGTCTTTGACCATCTGCACGATGCGGCGACCCGACTCACGCGCCAAGACATTACGGCGCGCATCAACAGCTGGATACGCTGCGTTACCCGGCAAGGCCACACCTAACGCCTCAACCATGCTGGCCATCGTTGAAGCGGTGCCCATCACCATACAATGCCCGTGCGAGCGATGCATGCAGGATTCGGCTTCGTGAAACTCGTCAAGCGTCATCTTGCCGGCCCGCACGTCTTCAGACATTGACCACGTATTCGTGCCGGACCCAATATCTTTGCCCCGATACTTACCGGTGAGCATCGGCCCACCCGAAACACCAATCGTCGGGATATTGACGCTCGCAGCACCCATCAAAAGCGAAGGCGTCGTTTTGTCGCAGCCAAACAGCAACACCACACCATCGAGTGGATTGGCACGAATCGTTTCTTCGACATCCATACTGGCAAGATTGCGCAACAACATCGCCGTGGGGCGCACCAGCGTTTCACCAATTGAAGTAACCGGAAACTCTAGCGGAAACCCACCGGCTTCGAGCACACCTTGACGCACCTGATCGGCCAACAACCTGAAATGCGAATTACAGGGTGTGAGTTCAGACCAGGTATTACAGATCCCAATGACGGGTCGCCCATCGAACTGATCGTGCGGAATACCACGATTTTTTGTCCAGCTTCGATAGATGAACCCGTAAATATCATTACGCGAAAACCACTGACTTGAACGGCTTGGTGCTGCCGGCTTTTTGCTTTTCTCTGACTTCGCCATTCAAGACCCCTGAGTGATCGTGTGTTTGTCATCTCCCTTCGCGCAGGCCTATAGGCAAGATCCTGCGCGTCAAACGGGAAACTTTTGTACTACCGTAGAGCAACCGACTTGCGTTAAAAATGAAAACTCTCAATGTTCGACTGGAACACCGAGGCTTACTTTTTAAACGCCACAACTTTTTGCGTTTGCTGGCCAAGGCCCTCAATACCAAGGGTCATCACATCGCCCTCTTTCAGGTAACGTGGCTTAGGCTTGACGCCCATCCCAACACCCGGTGGCGTACCAGTTGTAATGATGTCGCCTGGCATCAAGGTCGTAAATTCACTGACATAACTAATGATCGTGGCTGCATCAAAAATCATGGTCTTGGTGTTGCCGGTTTGAAAACGCTTGCCGTTCAAATCAAGCCACATATCTAATTTTTGTGGATCTTTGATTTCATCAGTCGTCACCAACCAAGGTCCGACTGGGCCGAAAGTATCGCAACCTTTGCCCTTATCCCAGGTACCGCCACGTTCGATCTGGTACTCACGCTCTGACACGTCATTGATTACGCAATAGCCGGCGACGTGTTTGAGTGCCTCTTTTTTGGTGACATAACGGGCTTTTTTGCCAATCACGATACCGAGTTCAACTTCCCAGTCTGATTTTTTTGAACCCTTGGGCAGCATAACGTTATCGTTAGGGCCAGTCAGGCTGGTATCAGCCTTGTAAAACATGATTGGCTCTTTGGGGATCGGCATGCCGGCTTCGGCGGCGTGATCTGAGTAGTTCAAACCAATCGCCAAAAACTTACCCATCTTGGCAATCGGCACGCCAAAACGTGGTTTGCCTTTTACAAGCGGCAAGGTGCTGGTTTTAATTTTGGCCAGTTTTTTGAGTGCCGCAGACGACAACTGATCGTTGGTAATGTCGGCAATGACGCCTGACAAGTCACGCAGTTTGCCTTCTTTATCAATCAAACCTGGTTTTTCTTTACCCTTGGCACCATAGCGTACGAGTTTCATGCGATTTCCTTCGTGTGAAAAAAATGAAAAATTAAGGTCTGTGCTTACAGCGACCAACCGCCATCAATAATCTGCGAAGTCCCTGTTGTAAAAGAAGACTCATCAGATGCCAAATACACTGCAAGATAAGCGATCTCGTCAGGTTTACCAATGCGACCAATCGGTTGACGCGCCACGAACATGTTGCGCACTTCGGTCACCGACTTACCGGTTTGACTAGAGACAGCCTGAATACGATCGCCTAGCGAAGGCGACTCGATGGTGCCTGGACAAATCGCATTAAACCGCACACCGCGCGCAACATAATCAGCGGCCAACGCGCGAGTCAAACCAATGACAGCGGCCTTTGAGGCACCGTAGATCACGCGATTGGGTGCGCCTTTGATATTCGAGGCGGCAGAGGCCATGTTAATCACACTGCCCTTGCCTTGTTCAAGCATGCCAGGCAAAAACGCGCGAATCGTACGGTACATGGATTTAACATTCAAATCCATACTGAAATCCCATTCGGCATCGCTGACCTGCATGATGTCGCCTTGGTGCACGAAGCCCGCACAATTAAACAAGACGTCGATCTTGCCGATTTTTTTGGCAAACGCATCAACCTCAGTCGTTTTTAAAACATCAAGAATATGGGTCTTGATGTTGGGTACGCCCGCGTAAGCGTTGAGCAGGTCTTGTTTGACATCAGTCGCCCAAACAGTCGCGCCCTCACGCGCCATGGCAAGCGCACAAGCACGGCCAATGCCTTGCCCAGAAGCCGTGACCAGAATTGTTTTTCCTTGCAGACGCATGCTGACTATTCCTAATGATCTTGCCAAATTGGCTTGACCAATTTACCAGATTGCGGGAAGAGCATCGACCTTTAGGCCGGGTAGGATGTCACTTTGATACCCAAACGACTTAGGAACAAGCCATCAAAGAACACCGAGCCTCAAAAAGAACCTCAAACGCTAAGCTGGGTTGGCGCAAGCAGACCAAAGCGCTCGGCAAAAGGCGCTAAGGCGGGTAAAAGTGTAGGGTGAAGCCTGACACCCGACACCAACTGTTCGGCGCGTGCAGCGAGCCCTGCGTGTCCGGGCAAACGTACCTTAGAAGCACCGGGGCGCGGTGGGTTCTCTAAGCACGAATCAGCTAACTGATCCATTTGTCTTAAAAAGTCTTGTTTGCCACCGAAGGCATCAGGGTCATACAAGGTAATGTTGATGGTCGCCCCCCAACCTTCTTTCGGGTCAGCGCGACCAAAACCAGACAAGCCACCCGTCAGCGCTTCAACCATCAACCCCAAGCCAAAACCCTTGTGCCCATAGGACAGCCCGCCAATCGGCAAAATAGTGCCAGGTGGCGTTTGATTGAATACACCCGGATCATTGGTAGGCATCCCTTGCGCATCTAACAACCACTCTTCGGCAAATTTTTCACCCGCGGCAGCTTTGCGATTGCTCATGCCATTGGTGGTGATCGATGCTGAGATATCAATCAACACATCGCCACGCGAACACGGAAACCCCATCGCAATCGGATTAGGCGTGAAGACAGCACGCGTGCCGCCAAAGGGCGCGACGCTCGCCACATTGGGATCAGAGCTGGCCAGAACCATCAAAAATCCCTCGCGGGCAGCGCGCATCAAATACACCGCCAAGCAGGCGATGTGATGGCTGCGCTTAATCGTCAGAGACGCCACACCCATCTCACCGGCAGCGGGAATCAACACATCCAACCCGCGTTCGATCAACCACGGGCCAGGCAAGCGCATGCCATCCCACAACTGCGCAGCAGGTTTTGCGCTCACCACACGGTAATCGCCCTCTCGGGTCATGCCACCGGCTTCAACATCTTTGAGATAGCCCGGCAGGAGGGCTAAGCCATGCGTGTCATGCCCGAGCAAATCTCCCTCAACAAGCGTTTGCGCAACCACCTGTGACATTTGGGGATCAAGCCCCGCGGCAACGAGCAAGTGCTTGGCCCATTGCACAAGTTCTGTACTTGAATAGGCGGCACGTGTTGCACTGGCTTGGTTCATGAAAGAGCTCTTTCTAAAATTAATACGTCGCGCGACCACCCGAAATATCAAACACGGCACCGGTCGAGAAGCTCACTTCGTCAGACGACAGCCACGCCACCAGATTGGCGATTTCTTGCACTTCGCCAAAGCGGTTCATCGGGATCTTCGACAACATAAAGTCGATATGTTGCTGCGTCATTTGCGCGAACATGCCGGTTTTAACGGCTGCGGGCGTGATGCAGTTCACTTTAATCTCGGTACCGGCAAGCTCTTTACCTAGCGATTTAGTCAAGCCCATGACAGCAGCCTTTGACGCGCTATAGGCCGACGCATTTGGGTTGCCTTCTTTTCCTGCCACTGAGGCGATATTGACAATGCGACCATAGCCCTTACCACCGTTGGCTAACTTCATCACTGGTGCAATCGCCCGGCAGGTTAAAAACGTACCGCGTACGTTGATATCAAACACGCGGTTCCATTCATCGACGGGGTAATCAATCACCGTCACGTTGGGGCCTGTGATGCCTGCGCTATTCACCAAAATGTCGATCGACGCTCCAAAGGCCAGGGTTGCCTTCACGGCCTGCGCCACTGAGTGCTCGTCAGACACATCCACTTGCACCCCATGCGCTGAGGCACCTAAGCGTGCCTGAGCGTCCTTCAAACTTTGAGCGTCGCGATCCCAAAGCGTGACGGTTGCCCCGCCGCCAATCAGCCGCGCCGCGCATGCCTCGCCGATTCCGGCAGCCCCTCCGGTAATGACTGCATGCTTGCCAGAAAAGTCGTATTGCGCCGGTTTGGACATATCGTTTGCCTCGAATGGTTAGGGGTTTTCCCGTCTTCTGCTGAAATGATTGGTCAGACCAATTGCTCTTGAAGTTTAACCAATTTAACCTCGGATCTGACAAGTCAAACAAACTGTCGCTGCGCGCAATCGCGACGCGCGGTCCGCAGAAAGCCAAGGGCAGCCCTCTTCATGAAAGTATTAATTACGGATTTTGATTTTCCGAATGTAGAACTGGAACTCGGCTTGTTTAGGCAGGCTGGGTTGCAAGTCATCACAGCCCAATGCAAAACAGAAGACGAAGTGATTGCAGCAGGCAAAGATGCTGACGCGTTTTTACTTCAATACGCCCCCGCAAATCGCAAGGTCTTTGAAGCCCTGCCTGGTTTAAAAATCGTCAGTCGCTATGGTGCAGGCTTTGACACGATCAATACCGACGATGCGAAAGCCTGTGGCGTTTGGGTCGGTAATTCGCCCGACTACGGCGTACATGAGGTGGCGAGCCACGCGTTTGCGATGGCCTTGAACCTGACCCGACACCTGTCTTTTTACGACCGTGATATTCGCGCAGGTAAATGGCATTATCTGACACCCGGCGTGCTCAAGCGCCCTTCAAACATGACGGTGGGCGTACTGGGCATGGGGCGCATCGGCCGTCGCTTTGCGCACCTCGCGCGCGAGACCTACGGCAAAGTGATTTCTTGTGATCCACACATCATGGCGTATGATTTTCCGCCCTATGTCGAACGGGTGGACATGACTGAGCTTTTTGCCACAGCGGATATCATTTCGATACACACGCCCCTCAATGATGAGACTCGCAACATTGTGAACAGCAAGGTGTTGAATCTGATGACACCCGGTAGCTACGTCGTGAACACAGCGCGCGGCGGGTTGGTCAATGTCGAGGATGCCTTAGCCGCGCTCAACTCGGGGCAGCTTGGTGGGTTGGCGCTTGACGTGCTGCCAAACGAACCACCGGGCGATCATCCGCTGGTCAAGCACCCCCGCACGATTTTGACGCCGCACGCGGCCTTTTATTCACAAGAAGCTGAAATCGAATTACGCAGCAAAGCCGCGCAAAATATCATCACGTTTGCACGTACCGGCAAACCCGACTACGTCGTGACAAAAGGAACTCGGTGATGGCTGACTCGGGGCAACAGAGCCTCGTGCTTGACCGGCCATCGCTGAGCACAATGTCTGTCATGTGTATGATAGCTAAGCGCCGAAGATAGGCCCGCGCTCAAGCTCTGGGCAAGGTGACTCACCTGACTCATTTTCGTTGAATACTACGTGTCCGGAATGGCCGGCTCCGTCAAAGAATAGGAAACCTCATGGAACCAGTGATTCGTCTTCACCCTCAAGATGATGTCGTCATTGCACGTCACCAATTGATTTCAGGCACCAAGCTTGCCTCTGAAAATGTCACGATTCGTGGGTTAGTGCCACCTGGCCACAAGGTTGCGACCAAAACAATTAAACAAGGTGAGCCGGTACGTCGCTATAACCAAATTATTGGTTTTGCCAGCGCAGACATTGAACCGGGCTCACATGTTCATGTGCACAACCTAAGCATCGGAGCTGAGGGAGGTGCCTTCAGCCGGAACTACGCGATTGGAGTCGACGCCAAGCCCACCCAATATGTTGCAACGCCACGTACGTTTAAAGGCATCGTGCGCGCCGATGGCCGTGTCGCCACCCGAAACTATCTAGGCATTTTGACTAGCGTCAATTGCTCAGCCACCGCAGCGCGCGCGATTGCCAGCCACTTCGATCGCGATACGCATCCCGAAGCCTTGGCAGCGTTTCCAAATGTCGATGGAGTGGTTGCGCTGACGATTAGCAGCGGCTGCGGCATGGGCAGCACCGGAGAGGGTATCGACGTATTACGACGTACCTTGTCAGGCTACACGCGCCATACAAATTTTTGTGGTGTGCTGATGGTGGGCCTAGGCTGTGAGTCCAATCAAATCACCGATTTATTAACGGCCGAAAAACTCTCTGAAAACCCGTTGTTTCAAACCTTCAATATTCAAGACACCGGCGGCACACAAAAGACCGTGCGTAAAGGCGTTGAGTTGATTCAACAAATGTTGCCACACGCTAACAAAGTCGTACGCGTTGACGTACCAGTCAGTCACCTAACGCTTGGCCTGCAATGTGGCGGCTCGGATGGCTACTCGGGCATCTCGGCCAACCCTGCGCTGGGTGTCGCGGTTGACCTGCTGGTACAAAACGGAGGCACTGCAATTTTGTCTGAAACTCCAGAGATCTATGGTGCCGAGCACTTGCTGACGCGCCGTGCAGCAAGCCCGGCGGTTGCCGAAAAACTCATCGAACGCATCCACTGGTGGGAAGACTATTGCTCACGCAATCAAGGCGAAATGAATAACAACCCCTCGCCGGGCAACAAGGCCGGCGGGTTGACCACGATTCTAGAAAAGTCACTGGGCGCGGTGGCCAAAGGCGGCACGATGCGCCTAGAGGCCGTGTACGAATATGCACAACCTGTCACGACCAAAGGCTTTGTCTACATGGATACGCCGGGCTACGACCCCGTATCGGCCACGGGCCAAGTCGCAGGTGGCGCCAACATGATTTGCTTTACGACTGGCCGAGGCTCGGCCTATGGCTGCGCGCCCACACCGTCGATCAAGCTCTCGACCAATAACGCTTTGTTTAAGCGTCAAAGCGAAGACATCGATATCAACTGCGGCGAGATCGTCGATGACGGCATGTCAATCGCCGAAAAAGGTGCACAGATTTTTGAATTGATCATCAAAGTCGCCTCAGGCGAGCGCACCAAGAGTGAGATCCATGGCTACGGGCAAAGCGAGTTTGTACCTTGGCAGATTGGCGCTGTGATGTAGTTAGAGCTATAAATAGCGACCACCCGCCCCAACAGCCACGGTAATCAGACCAAGCACCAGATTGATGAGAATCAATTTGCGGATGCTGGCCATCGCCGCGCCACCCTTTGGCCAATCTTTGGCGGCGACAGCAGCTTTAAGCTGCTTAAACGGCACACCATAGACCATGCCAAAAATCGCGGCCATGATCACTGCGATCAACACCATCAGGTGAACGTGCCAGCCGGCTTTGCCAAAGCTGCCGTGCAAAGAGATCAACCAGATGCCCGTCACAAACAACAAGGTAATGGCAACCTTCACCCAGATAAAAAAGCGCGCCATCACACCACAGAGCAGCGGCAAACGTGCAGGCGGTTCAAGTAACGTTGCAGCCGCAGGACGCAGCGATGTGTGCATCAAAAACATCCCACCCACCCAGACAACCGCGGACAAGGTGTGCACAGCAGTTAATAAGGCAAATAGCATGATTGGGCTCCGGTGGATAAGCGAGAGCATCTTAACTGGACTTTGGTTCAAAAAAGCGTAAAACCCTTAAAAGCGACCAGCAGCAGCTTTAGACAATCAAGCCAATTCAAACCGGCTTGGACAACTGATCCAAAATCGCCGGGTTTTCAAGCGTAGAGATATCTTGCGTGACGGCCTCGCCTTTTGCCACCACACGCAACAGGCGACGCATGATTTTGCCTGAGCGTGTTTTGGGTAAGTTATCGCCAAAACGAATTTCTTTAGGTTTGGCGATTGGACCAATTTCTTTGGCCACCCAATCACGCAACTGCTTGCCCAACGCAATGGCCTCATCGCCTTCAGGGCGTGAGCGCTTCAAGACCACAAAGGCAACAATTGCCTCTCCGGTGGTGGCATCGGGGCGTCCTACCACTGCAGCCTCAGCAACCATTTCGTGAGCAACCAAGGCAGACTCAACTTCCATTGTGCCCAAGCGATGGCCAGAAACGTTCAGCACATCGTCGATGCGACCCATAATCCAAAAGCAACCATCTTTATCGCATTGCGCGCCATCGCCCGCCAAGTAATACCCACCCAACTCTGGCGGAAAATAGCTTTTCACGTAGCGCTCTGGGTCGCCCCAGATACCACGAATCATCGAGGGCCACGGGCGCTTGATGACCAAGAGGCCACCCTGCCCTGCTGCAACATCACCGCCGACTTCATCCACAATCGCCGCCGTGATACCGGGTAAGCGCGTTGTGCATGAGCCGGGCTTAAGCGGCGTCGCGCCTGGCATTGGGGTTATCATGTGCCCGCCAGTTTCAGTTTGCCACCAGGTATCAACGATGGGGCAGCGTCCGCCCCCAACATTGGTGTGATACCACATCCAAGCTTCGGGGTTGATGGGCTCGCCAACTGACCCTAACAAACGCAAGCTCGACAAATCGAAACTCTTAGGATGCACCGCCGCCTCGGCGTCTGACGTTTTAATCAACGAACGGATCGCAGTGGGTGCGGTGTAAAAAATCGAAACTTTGTGCTCTTGTATCGTTTTCCAGAAGCGCCCAGCGTTTGGATAAGTGGGCACGCCTTCAAACACAATTTGCGTCAAACCAGCTGCCAAGGGCCCGTACGCAACGTAGGTGTGTCCAGTGACCCAGCCAACATCAGCAGTACACCAAAAAACATCCTTGGCTTTTGCATCAAAAACCCACTGCATCGTGAGCTTGGCCCACAGCAAGTAGCCAGCCGACGAGTGTTGCACGCCCTTGGGCTTTCCGGTTGACCCCGAGGTATACAAAATAAACAAGGGGTGCTCGGCACCAACCGTAACTGCTTCACACGTTTTTGCCTGTTTGTCAGCAACATCGTGCAGCCACAGATCACGTTTAGCATCCCAGGCGACTTTGCCGCCTGTGCGTTTGTACACGATGCAATGACGCACGGCCTCGCAACCGCCCATACCCAAGGCCTCGTCAACAGCCGGCTTCAGTGCAATCGCCTTGCCGCCACGCATTTGCTCGTCAGCGGTGAGCACTAAGGTTGCGCCCACATCCGTGATGCGCTCATGCAAACTTTTTGCCGAGAAGCCACCAAACACGACCGAGTGCGTGACACCCAAGCGCGCACAGGCCTGCATGGCCACAACCGCCTCAATCGACATGGGCATGTAGATGATTGAGCGCTCGCCTTTTTTGTAGCCCAACGCTTTGAGACCATTCGCTAACTGGCACACACGATCGTGCAACTCTTGATACGTAATCTTTTTAGCAACACCATCGTCTGCTTCAAAAATAATCGCAATCTTATCGGCGTTGCCATTTTTAAGATTGACATCCAAGCAATTGGCCGAGACGTTGAGTTCTCCATCGCCAAACCACTCAAAGAAGGGCGCACGCGACTCGTCGAGCACTTTGGTAAAAGGTTTTGTCCATTGCAGATACTCACGCGCCTGCTTAGCCCAAAAGGCGTCAGGGTCACGATCAGCGGCCTCGAGCAAGGCCTGATAGCCGGCTTGACCTGACACATTGGCATGCTGGGCAAAGCCCTCAGGCGGTTGAAATACGCGCGTTTCAACTAAAGTGGATTCGATTGAGTTCGCCATGAGTGCAGTCTCCGTGATGGCCAGTATCTATTGGTGATTTTCTGGGGTCAAAAAATAAAAACTCAGGCTGTTAACGCAGCGATTCCTGCCGAGGCAATTTCAGCGTCTTCTGAAGATTTCACGCCCGACACGCCTACCGCGCCAATCACTTGACCATCGACAATAATAGGTACGCCGCCTTCAAGCATGCCTTGCAGAGTTGGTGCAGACAAAAATGAAGTGCGGCCATTATTAATAATGTCTTCGTAGACTTTGGATTCGCGACGGGCCAGCGCCGAAGTGTGTGCTTTAGCCGGTGCAATATGGGCTGACATGGCGGCAGCGCCATCCAGGCGTTGCAACCCAAGCAAATGACCCCCGTCATCAACAATCGCAATGGTCACAGCCCAATTATTTTTATTGGCATGGGCTTTAGAGGCGGCCAAAATTTTAGAAACATCGGCATCAGTCAAGACAGCTTTGGTTTTCACAGAGAATCCTTAATTTGTTCAAGTGCAGAGGGGTCTTCAATTGTCGTGAGATCGCCGGGATCGCGTCCTTCGCACACCGCAACAATCGCACGTCGCAGAACTTTACCAGAGCGCGTCTTAGGCAACGCCGTGACAAAACGCACCCTCGCGGGGCGAGCCACGGGCCCAAGTTGCTCATCAACTAACCGCATGATATCGCCCTCGAGCTTTAAGAGCGCACCGGGCTGCGAAAATAAATTGGGGTCTTTGAGCACTGCAAAGCCGACAGCCACCTGCCCTTTGAGCTGATCTGCGATCCCCACGACCGCCGACTCTGCCACAGCGGCATGGCAGTTGATGGACTCTTCGATTTCACGGGTACCCAAGCGATGGCCCGCAACGTTAATCACATCGTCGGTGCGGCCTAGGATGAACCAATAACCCTCTTCGTCCTTCAAGCCCCAGTCGAAGGTTGAATACACCTGACGGCCTGGCACTGTGGCAAAGTAGGTTTCGACAAAACGCGCATCGTCACCCCAAATTGTCGTCATCGCCCCGGGGGGCAAGGGAGGCACAATAGCAACGACGCCTTTCTGATTGGGTCCAAGATCTTCGCCGGTTTCTTCGCTCAGTACCCGCACATCAAAACCGTACACCGGAAACGATGGGCTACCAAATTTTGTTGGCACGTTTGCAATACCTGGTTGCGCCGCCAAAATTGGCCAACCTGTTTCAGTCTGCCAGTAGTTATCAATAATCGGGCGACCTAAGCCCTCAGAAATCCATTTTGCGGTGGGTTCGTCGAGCGGTTCACCCGCCAGATACAGCGCACGCAAGGTGGACAGGTCGTATTTTTTGAGCAAAGCCTCGTCATGTTTTTTAAGCACCCGAATGGCCGTTGGCGCCGAAAACATGGTGTTGACTTTAAAGCGCTCGACCAGGCTCCATAAGATACCGCCATCGGGGCGAACGGGAGTGCCCTCGTACAAGACGGTGGTTTGGCCGCCAATCAAAGGGCCATACACAATATATGAATGCCCAACCACCCAACCGATATCACTGGTGCAAAGATAAGTGTCACCAGGCTTACCGTTAAAAATACGGTGCATCGAAGAAGCCAACGCGACCGCATAACCGCCGGTATCGCGCTGCACGCCTTTGGGTTTGCCGGTGGTGCCTGACGTATATAAAACATAGCTCGGTTCTGAGGACTCAAGCCAGGTCACGGGCACGACGGCCCCTTCAAACTGGGCACGCAGGCTTGCGTAATCCAGATCTTGACCTGCTACGGGTTCAAAGGCATACAGCCCGCGATCGACCACGATTACTTTTTCGGGCGGGCGCTGTGACAAGGCAATCGCCTTATCCAGCAAAGGCTTATAAGGCGTGACTTTGCCGCCTCGCGAGCCTGCATCGGCACACACGATCACCTTAGGTGAGGCATCATCGATACGCTGCGCCAGGTTGACCGAGGCAAAGCCGCCAAACACCACCGAGTGAATCGCACCTAACCGGGCACAAGCCAGCATGGCGAAAACAGCTTCGGGCACCATGGGCATATAGATCAAAACCCGATCACCTTTCGCCACGCCTTGAGCCTGCAACATCGCCGCAACGGCGTTGACTTCGCGATAAAGGTCACGACGGCTGTACGTGATTTCTTGGTCAACCTCGGTTGATACCCAAATTAGCGCGGGGTGATCAGCCTGTGTATCCAGCCATCGATCGACTGCGTTAAAACACAAGCTTGTACGTCCACCCACAAACCAGCGCGCAAAGGGGGGCTTGCTGTAATCCAGCACCTCGGTAAAGGGGGTTTCCCAGTGGATGCCTGCCGCTTCTTCGCGCCAGAAGGCATCTTTTTGTTGAATCGAACGCTGATGGGTTGCCTGAATTGGGTTCATATCGGGTCTCAAAAGTACTTTTTATAGCTAAGATTGCTTTTTGTAATAACATTGTGACAGGTAAACCTTGCACGAGGCTGTCT
Organism: Alcaligenaceae bacterium; assembly: GCA_947484295.1. Lineage (GTDB taxonomy): Bacteria > Pseudomonadota > Gammaproteobacteria > Burkholderiales > Burkholderiaceae_B > Zwartia. The sequence continues at coordinate 24,795 of CANKOW010000005.1, forward strand.
CTTTCAGCCTGTCTGGCCCTCGCTCCTGCCCTAATTATGTCCGATACCATCGCCGCCACCTCTGCGCCTTGCTCCACTGCCCGTTGGGTTCGCCTAGCGCTGCTCGCGGTGGCCTGCTCGCTAGCGGCCATCTTAAGCGGTTGTGCGGGCACGGGTGACAACGCAGGCTCTGGCATCAATTCTTCGTCGGTCGACTGGAGAAACTCCGCAGATCCGATTGGTTCTTTTTTGGCGCGCTCTAAAAATGGTGCGGGCTTGCTCGCGGGTGACATCAACCACCCGCTCGCCCGTCAGGCTTTGACGCAACTCGGCATTCGGTATCGCTGGGGCGGAAAATCACCTGAAACCGGTTTTGATTGCAGCGGTCTGGTATTGCATTCGGCGCAGCAATCGCTTGGGCTCAAGCTCCCCCCGCGTTCTTACGACATCGCGTTATTTGGCAGCGAAGTGTCGCGTACCGATCTGCAAGTGGGTGACTTGGTGTTTTTTAATACCTTGGGCCGCCGCTATTCGCACGTGGGCGTGTACCTCGGCGATGATCAATTTGTGCACTCACCGGCAGCAGGCGGTGTAGTCAGAATCGAAGACATGAAGCTGGCGTACTGGACCAAACGCTATAACGGCGCGCGCCGCTTATAAAGCGACCCGCCCTGCGCCAACGTCTTAAAGACCTTAACTTAGCAACCTCAAGTTTGAGCAAAACTCTTGCAACCACAAAAGACTGTTGCCCAGTTGTTTGGATCAAGCTCTACTTCTGAGGTTGCGGCCCCTTAATCTGGCACGCCCCCTGCTGACATAAGCCACACTGCTCAAGTGCCTGCTGCATTGAGCAAACCGAGCGTCGACAAGCCACCACCTGCACGCCGCCCTTTTGGGCAGCGTTTCTAAACGTTTTCATGACGTTATGACCTAAAAAATCAGTGAGCAAAATAACCACTTGAGTGCCACTGGGTATCTGCGGTGCCTTTTTTTGATGGGCCGGATCGCGCCCCGTAATGTGATGCGTGATGGCAATATTGTGTTCGCGCAAAAGATTAGGGATATTGCCTAATCGGTCGGCACCGACCACAACTGCGCTCAAAGATGGATTCATAGCTGCTCCAATTAAAAAAGGTGAACAGCCTAGATGATAATGATTCTTATTTATAAAACAAGCGGAATAATACGCATTCTTGTTTAAAAACTAAATTTATTTTACTTTGATAAATTATTCAGCCGCTTTTACTCTACTGCAAACGATATATTTCGTTGACCGTTAGCAAACCATCCAGTCATTTTTATTCATTTTGAAGAACGTATTTGGTGAATAGTTCGTTGACAATTCAACGGCTTTTTATTTTTAGTAGAAAATTACTTTTCCTGTTTACTTTCAACGCGTTCGCGGATTTCACTTTCGCTCAACTCAGGGGTGAGCATCGCGATTAAGGTATACACATAGTCGCGCAAAAACACGCCTGATTTCAGTGCAATTCGGGTTGTTTGCAATCCAAAAAGATGCCCAGCGGGGATGCTGACCAAGTTGGTGTCACGCAGCGGCTCGTAGGCGACGCCTGCGATAATCCCGATCCCTAAGCCAACATCGACATAGGTTTTGATGACGTCAGCATCGATCGCCTCAAGAACAATATCCGGACGCAGCCCTTTTGTCTCAAACGCGCGGTCAACCGAGCGGCGCCCTGAAAAAGCGCGATCGTAAGTCACCAAGGGGTAGCGCGCGACTTCTTCAAGGGTCAGGGCAAAACCCTTTTTATGCGAAAGTGTTGCCAAAGGGTGCTCGGGGCGCACCACCACGGTGTGTTCCCAGGTGTAACAGGGCAGCGTCTCAAGCCCCGGGGTGAGTGCCAGCGACTCGGTGGCGATGGCCAGATCGGCCTGCTCGTGCAAGACCATCTGGGCCAACTGCGGCGGGCTGCCCTCGGCCAGCGATAAGCGCACTTTGGGAAACTGCTGACGAAACGCGGGGATGATTTTAGGCAGCACGTAACGCGCCTGCGTATGCGTACATGCGATTACTAGGCTGCCCTCGTCGCGCCGCGCAAACTCATCGCTGACTTTTTTGAGATTATCGACCTCTCGCATAATGCGCTCGACGACCTGTGCCACTGCTGTGCCGGGCTTAGTGAGCCCTTTAATGCGCTTGCCGTGCCGCTCAAAAATCTGCACACCCAGCTCGTCTTCAAACTCGAGTATTGCCTTACTAACCCCTGGCTGCGAGGTGAACAAACTACGTGCGGCTTCAGTCAGATTGAAGTCACGGCGGATGGTTTCTCGAACAAAACGAAACTGTTGCAAATTCATGAGGATCCTGTGAGGCTGCGCCGCTTGAACTCGAGCACAGTTGAGATAGCATTAAACAAACCAAGAGATGCCAAGGCAAGGCGCTCAAGTGAGAGCACAACGTCAAGTTCTCAGCAGATAAAATAAGATTATAAGTAATATAGATGGTGATTTTAAATAACTTTTTAGAATAAGCTTCTATTGCATTTAAAACTTGCGGGATAATCCCTCTAGCTCGTCTACGCACACAGGTTACTCACATGGATTTCAACATCAGCATTTCAGCTAGCCCACATCAAACCAAAACCCCAGCGATCGCTATTGGTGTCTTTGCAGACGGGGTGTTAAGTGCAGCAGCCGATGCGATTGATCGCGCCAGCAACGGTGCCGTGCGCGCAGTCATCAAAGCAGAGTTCATCGCGCGTGCGGGTTCAACCCTAGTGTTGCGCAATCTTGAGGGTGTCGCTGCACCCCGCATCGTCTTAGTCGGGCTCGGCAAACAAGCCGAGTACACACCACGCACGCATGCGCGCGCCGAGCAAGCGTTCGCTGCGTATTGTGTACAGGCACGACTCACCGAAGCGACTTCAACGCTGGCTGCGATTGACTGCCCGGCAGCGCCGGTGCGCGATCGCGCACGCTCAGCCGCTGCGGCCTGCGGCGAAGCCACCTACCATTACGATGCCAGCTTTGGCAAACCTGATCTCAACGCTCGCCCAAAGCTTAAAAAGCTGACACTTCAGTTTGCAAGCGCAGCCGAGCGCGCGGCCGCCACACTAGGCTTGACTGAAGGCGGCGCGCTAGCCCAAGGCATGTCGTTAGCCCGTACGTTAGGCAATTTGCCAGGCAACATCTGCACTCCCACCTACTTAGGCGAAGAGGCAAAAGCACTAGGCAAGCAGTTCAAAAGCATCAGCGTCAAGGTACTTGATCGCAAACAAATCGAAGCGCTAAAAATGGGTTCGTTTTTGTCGGTGGCACGCGGTTCGGACGAGCAACCTCGCTTTATCGTTTTGCATTACAAAGGCAAGCCGGTTGCAGCCAAGCGCGGTGCGAAAGCTGCTGCTGGGCCAATCGTTTTAGTCGGCAAAGGCATTACGTTTGACTCGGGTGGTATCTCGATCAAGCTGGCCGCCACCATGGACGAAATGAAGTTTGATATGTGCGGCGCGGCAAGCGTGTTGGGCACTTTACGCGCGGTCGCCGAAATCGGTTTGCCTGGCGAAATTATTGGTTTGATCCCCACCTGCGAGAACATGCCAAGCGGCACGGCCAACAAGCCGGGCGATGTGGTCACCAGCATGTCGGGCCAGACCATTGAAATTCTTAATACCGATGCTGAGGGCCGCTTAATTTTGTGCGATGCCTTGACTTATGCCGAGCGTTTTAAACCTTCAGCCGTAGTGGATATCGCAACCCTAACGGGTGCCTGCGTGGTCGCGTTGGGCAAGGTCAACACTGGTCTGTTCGCGAGCGACGATGCCTTGGCTGAAGCCTTATTGACAGCGGGCAAGCAATCGATGGATACGGCTTGGCGCTTGCCGCTTGATGATGCCTACCAAGAGCAGCTGAAATCAAACTTTGCGGATATGGCCAATATTGGTGGCCAACCCGGCGGCGCGGTGACGGCGGCTTGCTTTTTAGCGCGTTTTGCCAAGGCATACCCCTGGGCACACTTGGATATCGCAGGCACGGCGTGGCGTAGCGGTGGCGAAAAAGGCTCAACCGGCCGCCCAGTGCCGATGCTGCTGCAGTATCTGATCAATCAGGCTTAGGTTCAACATGGCCCGTATCGACTTTGCTTTTGGCGCGGCTGAAAAAATCGCACAAGCGTGCCAGACCACGCTCAAGCAATACCTTGCGGGCCACAAATTGTTGGTCTATTGCAGCGATGTCAGTCGCTTAAAAGCCTATGACACAAAACTGTGGGCGGTTGAACCCACGGCTTTTGTGCCGCACGTCATGGCTACCGACCCATTGGCCGAGCACACACCCATTTGGTTGGTGTCAAGCGACTTAAAACAGGCCTTGGCGCGCGCACCCGTCGAGGCTTGGTTGCTCAATCTTGACGAACAATGCCCACCCGCACTTGGCAACACCGCTCGCGTGCTTGAAATTGTGTCAGACGACGAAGATGACAAGGCAGCGGCGCGTGCACGTTGGGCGCAATACAAAGCCGCGGGGCACGAATTGAAAGCGCACCGTTTGACCTAACAACACGTTCAGCTGAGCACGCGTTTCGTTCGGTTTTGGCCACTCGCTATAAAAATGCCACCTGCGCAGGAGATATAAATGACGCTGGCGTTGCAAAAAACACCACAATTTGTAGGAAATCTAGCCATTCAGGGAACTGTCAGGTATGCTTTCGGTCATAGACTCATGGCTTACTTTAAATAGCCTGAGTCCAATTCAGTGACAGGAGCTAACTATGTCTGAATATCGTCCTTCTTTAAACCCCGGTCAATATAGTGACGTCGCCGACGTCGCCACGCGTAACCGTGTGCTGCGTAACACCTATTGGCTGCTGGCCATTTCGCTGATCCCCACCGTACTAGGCGCTGCCTTTGGTATGTACAGCGGCATCAATCAAGTCATGGCAACCAGTCCGTTCATCTCAATGATCATCTTTTTGGCCGGCGCTTTTGGTTTGATGTACGCCATTGAAAAGAACAAAGAGAACTCCTTAGGAGTAGGCCTGCTGCTGCTCTTTACGTTCTTTATGGGCATGATGCTCTCGCGCCTGCTGGGCCACGTGCTCGGCATGAGCAACGGCACACAACTGGTGATGTTTGCTTTTGGTGGCACCGCAGCCGTCTTTGGCACGATGGCCACACTGGCTACGTCGATCAAACGTGATCTGTCGGGTCTGAGTAAGTTTATGTTCGTCGGCGTGGTGATCTTGATTATTGCCAGCATCGGTAACATCTTCTTGCAATTGCCTGCACTGATGCTGACCATTTCGGTGGTAGCGATTGTGATCTTCTCGGCCTTTATGCTGATTGATCTGCAGCGTGTGGTCAACGGTGGTGAAACGAACTACGTTTCAGCAACGCTTGCCATCTACTTAGACGTGTACAACGTGTTTGCTAATTTACTTGCCATTTTAGGCTTCACAAGCGGCAGTCGCGATTAAGTTGATTCTTGGCAACGCGCTCAGCAGCGCGAGTTGCTAAGTTGAGGTAAAAAGAAGGGTCAAGCTCTGCATCGACAGAGATTGACCCTTTTTTTTTCGTTGATGCCTGCGTTCGCTGATGCCTGCGATGATCCAGATCACAAGTGAAGGCAACTACGTTTCTAAGATCTTTGCGGCGTAGACGAGTTCAAAGGCTCGCTACAAACGACAGGCAGCAGATATCGTGCACAGTAAACATTTAGGATTAGCCAATGAACGAGACAGTTTTAACGCACGAAAATAATGGTGTACTCACACTCACGATCAATCGCCCCGAACGTCGCAATGCGCTTGACGTTGCCACCTATCTTTCTTTGGCTAAGCACGTGCGCGCTGCCAGTACAAACAAAGATTGTCGGGCTATCGTGATAACAGGTGCCAGCAACTATTTCACGGCAGGCAACGACCTCAAAGATTTTCAAAAACCTCGCACCTCGGGCGACAGCGGTGGCATCACTTTGTTACGCAGCCTCATCGATTGTGATTTGCCGATCATTGCCGCTGTTGAAGGTCGCGCGATCGGTATCGGCGTGACCATGCTGCAACATTGTGATTTTATTTATGCGGCGGATAATGCCTTATTCACCATCCCGTTTGTGGCGCTGGGGCTTTGTCCTGAGGGTGCCTCAAGCGTCTTGCTCGCGCAAATTGTTGGTGCACGGCGCGCGTCAGACTGGTTGCTACGTGGCAAAACCTTCGGTGCACAAGAGGCGCTTGATGCTGGGTTTATCACTCAGATCACGCACGATGGGCAAGCCCTGGCAATCGCTCAAGCACTGGGTGACGATTTAGCCGCCCTACCCCCGCAAGCCTTGCAGCTGTCAAAGCGCATGATGAAACATACCCAACGCCCCATGCTGCATGACACGCTGAACTATGAGTTTGGTTTGTTTTCTGAACGCTTGCAATCAGAAGAAGCGCAGGCGGCCGTGGCGAAGTTGTTAAAAAAATAACGCTAATATCTTGACCTGCCTGATACCCACATGCAAAGCTTGAACAGTTACAACGGAGAACACTTACTATGCTGACCGCACGCACCAACGATGGCGTTGACCTTTGCTACGAAACCACCGGCTCTGGTGACCCAATTATTTTCGTTCACGAGTTTGCTGGGCATAAAGAAAGCTGGGAGCCTCAGATTCGGCATTTTGCGCGCCGTTATCAATGCGTCACGTACAACGCGCGTGGCTATCCACCGTCTTCGGTGCCGCCTGACGTGTCGTCGTATTCGCAAAACCGCGCAGTGGCCGACATCGTGGCCGTGATGGATCACTTAAAGATCAAAAAAGCCCATATTGTTGGCTTGTCGATGGGGGGCTTTGCGACTCTGCATTTTGGTTTGCAACATCCCGACCGCGCACTTTCGTTAGTGGTGGCGGGCTGCGGCTATGGCGCCGAACTTGAACAGGGCGAGCAATTTCGCAAAGAGGCTGAGGCAAGCGCCAAGATGCTGCTCGAACAGGGCATGAAAGCCTTTGTCGACAAGTACGCCTTTGGCCCTACACGCTTGTCGTTTGAGCGCGCCGACCCACGAGGTTTTGCAGAATTTATTCAACAGTTTTATGGTCACTCAGCGCTAGGCTCTGCCAACACGCAGCTAGGTGTGCAGCGCGAACGACCCTCGCTCTACAACTTAAAAGATCAACTGCAAAAGCTAACAGTACCGACCTTGATCATCAACGGCGACGAGGACTGGCCGTGCTTGAAGCCAGGACTGATGCTGAAAGAAACCATCCCGTCTGCTGCGTTAGCGATTTTGCCTAACTGCGGACACACCATGAACATCGAGATGCCCAACGAGTTCAATCACGCGCTTGAGCAGTTTTTGCAGCACGCAAGCAGTGGTCGCTGGCCTCAGCGCGATCCGCGTGCGATGGTGGCTTCGATTACTGGGATGAAAGACTGAACGCGGCGCTATTTGGTGAAGTGCAATGCAACTAACGCTCGCTGAAAACTTCAGGGCAGTTTTTTATACGCCCTTTTATTTGCTGAAAGAGTTAAGGCTCGCCGAACAGGCGGGCCTGCACATCGAGTGGTTAGCGCCGGGCGCCCCGGGCGGGGCAATCGACCAGATCAAAGACGGCTCAGTCGACTTGACTTGGGGCGGACCCATGCGCGTCATGAAAGACCATGACACATGCCCTGCAGATGGCTCCTCGCTGCTTTGCTTTGGCGAAGTTGTTGCACGCGATCCGTTTTTTTTAGTGGGCTCTCAAAAGAGTTTTTCTTTACAAGAGTTGACGCATTTACGCTTAAGCTTAGTGTCTGAAGTTCCGACCCCTTGGCTGTGCTTGCAGGATGACCTCAGGGCTTTGAACATAAACATCGAGCAACTCGAGCGCAGTGGGCAACTCAAGCGCGACTGGACGATGGCTGAACAAATTCGCGCACTCGATTCACAAGACATCGATGTCATTCAGCTCTTTGAGCCTTTCGTCAGTCAGGTATTGAAGTCAGGTCGACATCACATTCTTTACGCCGCCCACAGTCGCGGTCCAACCGTGTACACCACGTTCATTTGCTCGCAAGAGGGCTTCGCCAAAAAAAGGGCCGAGTTTGCGTGCCTCAATGAGGTACTCGGCACACTACAAAATTGGCTGCACACCCACTCTGCGCAGGATATTGCGCATATCGTGCAACCATATTTTGCTGAGCTTGAACTTGACGTATTGACCAGCGCAATCGATCGCTACCTTCAAAGTCAAGTTTGGGCAACAACCCCTGAAGTTTCTAAGGCTGGTTTTGACCGCTTGGCCGACAGCCTGCACTCAGGAGGATTTATACAAACTCGGATTCTTTATGACTCTTGCGTCAAAGCCTTCCACTAAAAAGAGGTGTTGTACAAACTCGCATTTTTTACGACTCTTGCGTCAAATCCTTTCACTAAAACATCTGTAGAACATGAAATATTTCAAAATCATCCAAGTAATCATCGCGTTTTTTCTGACATGTGGCGCTTTGGCACCTAGCGCCTTCGCGCAAACTCCCTACCCCAATCGTCAGTTACAACTGATCGTGCCGTTTCCGGCCGGTGGCCCGACAGATATCGTGGCGAGGCTGTATGCGCAACAACTATCCAAACTGGCTGGCCAACTCGTCATTGTCGAAAATGTCAGTGGGGCGGCTGGCATTATCGGCACGCAGAACGCTGCGCGCGCCGAACCTAACGGCTACACCATTTTGTTTAGTACCGCGAGTACGGGCGTGATCAATCAAGTGATCATGAAAAATCTCCCCTACGACTTTCAAAAAGATTTTTCAATGATTGCCTTGATCGCAAATGCTCCACACTTGTTAGTGGTGAATGCGAATCTTCCGATTAAGAATCTGGCCGATCTGATTTCCTTGGCCAAACAAAATCCAGGCAAACTCAGCTTTGCCTCGGCTGGCGCGGGCAGCATCGTGCAGATGGGCGGCGAGTTATTCAAATATCAAAGTGGCATTGATATTTTGCACGTACCCTACAAAGGCGGCGCACCCGCGACGATGGCGGTTTTAAAGGGTGAGGTCGATTTGATTGTGAACGACCTTAGCACCTTTAAGGCGCAAATCGAAGACGGCAAGCTGCGGGCACTTGCAGTCGCCCATACGAGTCGCCTAAAACCTATACCCCAAGTGCCAACTTTTATAGAACTTGGCATGCCCGATATGATGTCTAGTTCGTGGTGGGGCATCGCAGTGCCAGTTAAAACAGCTACTGACATCCAAGCCAAGCTGCGCGCCTGGAACAACATCATCATCGCGAACCCAGACTATGTTGGGCGCTTAGCAGATATGGCGATTGAGCCCTTGCTGATGACGCCCGAACAAACTCAACAGTTTTTGCAAGACGAGTTAAAAAAATGGCAAGCTGTCGCTACCCGCGCCAACATTCAACTTGATTGAATTTCGACTATGACCTCACTTGAAAATACGACTCTCACCACTCTCGCCTCGCTAGATACCAACACGGTGTCTGACGCCCTGGATTTTATGGGCCTACCCGGCGCCACCTATGGGTTGCGTCCTTTGTGGAACTGCCCAAAAATTGTCGGGCGGGCGTCAACGATTCAGCTCGGGCCCAAAACGGGCACTGCGCCCACCGTACATTTGATTTCACCTGTCATTGCCAGCATCACAACCGGCGATCGCATCTTAGTCATCACCGGTGGCACTGAAGGGATTTCGTGTTGGGGCGATATTTTGGCAAATGCTGCCAAGATGAAAGGGATATGCGGCTCGGTGATTGACGGTATGAGCCGCGATATCGAAGGCAGCGAATCCATCGACTACCCCGTGTATGGTCGTGGGCTGACCATGATCAGCGCGCGCAATCGCTTAGTACAAATCGCCTCAGGTACGCCGGTTGTTGTGGCGGGTGTGACCGTATACGAAGATGATTACGTGATTGCCGATCGCTGCGGTACGGTCTTTGTGCCCGCAGCAAAAATCGACGAGGTGTTAGCCCTCGCACAACGCATTGCGTCACGCCAAGACGGCATGGTGCAAGCCGTGCGCGCCGGACAATCAGTTGAAGACGTGATGCACGACAAAAAGTTTGAGGCGATCAGGTCTTAAAACTTGCTACAAAAAATATTTACCAGGGCTTAGCCTTTAGCGGCAATACTTTTTTACCATCGGCGCGCGCCCGCAGACTGGCGAAGACGTCTTGGTGTGTAAAGCCTTTTTTAGACTTTAGAGATTGCGCTTGAGCCGCCCGTGCTTCAGCTATCAGTGTCACCTTAAAACTTAAATCTTGAGGCACTTTGAATATAGTCATGGTCATGAGTGTTCCCAAGCACAATGGTTGAAATGTTTACTGGTTGCGTCTACCCCGTCAGCCCCACCGACAGCCCACCGCATACATAGAGCAGTTGCCCTGTGATGTAGCCGGCTTTCGGATCTAGAAACATGCAGATTGCATGCGCGACTTCGTCGGGCTCACCGAAGCGCCCGACCGGAACCGATGCCATGATTTTTTTAGTTTGTGGCAGGTCTGGGGGGTTGCTGTCCAAAAACAAATCGGTGGCAATCGGGCCCGGTGCAATCGCATTGACCGTAATGCCCTGACTTGCAGTCTCAAGCGCCCAAGTGCGGGTCATGCCGACCAAGCCTGCCTTGGTACCACCGTAAACAGTGCGGCCATCTTTGCCCAGCATCGCGCGGCTACTGAGGTTGACGATACGACCATATTTGTTGGCACGCATCGCAGGTAGCACGCCCTGCATCAATAGCAAAGGTGCCACCATGTTTAAAGCTACCGTTTCTTCGATTTGCTCAAGAGTCACGTCTTGAATTTTTGCAACATGAATCATCGCCGCGTTATTGACCAGACTCAAAATCTGTTTTTTAGCGGCCCAGTCGCCAATGGCTTCACGTGTGCGCTTGGCGTTACCCAAGTCGACCGACTCAAAAATCTCGCCTGGCAATAACTGCTCAGGTGCGGTGCGGCTGAAGTTTAAGACCTCGTAGCCATCGCTAAGCAAACGCTCAACAACTGCACGACCAATACCGCGACTCCCGCCGGTGACTAGCGCTGTTGTCCCTTTCATTGTGCTTGGATGCCACGTTCTTTAATGAGCTTGCCCCATTTGGCGCGTTCGATATTTTCAAACGCAGCCAAATCGGCGCCAAATAAATTACCCGGCGTCGCGGCCAACCTGGCGTAAGCCTGTTCGACTTTTTCAGATTTCAACCCGACACGCGCTGCTTCAATAAGCTTATCCATCACTGGCTGAGGGGTTCCTTTAGGCGCATAGATCGCAAACCAGGCGGTAACGTCAAACCCGGCAACACCCCCTTCGACGAACGTAGGTAACTGTTCGGCTAGCGGGGTGCGCTGCAGTGACGTGACTGCGATCCCGCGTACGCGTGAGCCATCTTTTATTTGATTGATCGAGCCCGACAAGTTATCAAACAATAAATCGATGTTACCGCCTATCAAAGCAGGCATCGAGGCTGATACCCCTTTGAAGGGTACGTGCAACAACTCAACGCCGGCCATCGCCTCAAAATACGCGCCGGTCAAGTGCGGCGATGAGCCGATACCTGGCGTGCCGTAAGTGAGTTTTTTGTCTTTCGCCTCGCGCGCAGCTTTAATCACATCCGCCAACGACTTCCAGGGAGAGTTCGCCGCCACCACCAGCACATTAGGCGTAGTCGAGACTAGCGCGATCGGCAGCAAATCTTTACCCGGATCAAAGGTCATCTCGGTATACAAAAACGGATTGATTGCCTGTGTGCCAATCGTACCTAAACCAATCGTATAGCCATCAGGTTTGCTGCGCACCACACCTGCTAAACCGACGTTGCCGGCAGCACCAGGCTTGTTTTCAACCACAACGGTTTGCTTGAGCATGGCTTCCATGGCCTGCGCGATCGAGCGGCCAAAAATATCAGCCGCGCCCGCTGCTGGATACGGCACAACTATGGTGAGGGACTTGTTTGGAAAATCTTGCGCTTGCGCCACGGGTGCGGCAACCAGCGAGAGTCCAGCAACCGCCAAGGCCGTGCACGACATGCGTTGAAAAAAATACTTGTATTTCATTTAGCTTGAGCTCCAGTTACATTTCAGTCACGCCGCACTGCAGCATACCTTGCCGAATCAGCGTGTGTCTGCGGCGACCTGACGTATCGCTCGCGTATTCGTACTATAGTGACAGATGTAAATATAGCAGTACAAACCAACGGGTATTCTGGCATGACAGCAACATCACTATTATTTTCTAAGCGCATGGCGGTCTTAGCCAAAACCCATGCCAATCATCCAGCCTTGATTGACCGCGACATTCCAACGACTTTTGCGGCGCTGCATCAACAAACACTACAGCTAGCCGGCAATATGGCCGCCATTGGCATCAAAGCCCATGACCGGGTTGCGGTATGGTTACCCAACTGCACGGCCTGGGTACAAACTTTTTTAGCCTGCGCCCACTTAGGCGCGACAGTCTTGGCTATCAACACTCGCTTTCGCAGTCAAGAGGTTGCCGACATTATCGGCCGTGGCAAGGCTGACTGGCTTGTGTTGTGGCCTGATTTCAAAGGCATCGCCTTTGCTAACATGCTCGCTGATATTCCCGAAAACTTGTTGGCGCGCCTGCGCGGTGTACTGGCGGTTGGCGAGCCCGGCAGTAACGCGATGACAGCAATCGCCAAGCGCGGGCATGTCTTGCACGCGTTTAGCGACCTACTTCAACAGACTCACCCCACCCCAAAAGCTTTCGGTCAGGCACCGGCGCTTTGCTTTACCACCTCAGGCACCACCTCGCTACCAAAGTTTGTCGTGCACGATCAGCACTCTTTGATTATTCACGCCGATTCAATGCAACAGGCGTTTGACTACGATCAGACCAGCCGCATTCTGGCGAGTGCGCCTTTTTGTGGCGCCTTTGGATTTTCGACCCTCACAGGTGGGCTGGCCACCGGCTGCACCGTTGTATGCGAACCAGTCTCTGACACACACAGCACGCTCGAACAAATTCGTAAGCATCAGGTCACCCACACCTATGCCAATAACGAATCACTGTTAAAGCTCTTTGAAGCCGCCCCCTCTCCTGCTGCCTTTGCCACATGCAAGCTATTTGGCTTTGCAAGTTTTTCACCCGCCATCACCAACTTGCTCGAAGAGGCTGAGCGCAACCACGTCGCGCTGACGGGCTTGTACGGCTCAAGTGAATTACAAGCGCTGATGGCCGCGCAACCGCTTAACACTTCGCAAGGCGATGTCAGCGTACGCTATTTATCGGGCGGGCGACTGATTCACCCAGAGGCACGGGTGCGCGTGCGCGATCCGGCGACTGGTCAGTTGGCGCCACACGGAGAATCGGGCGAAATCGAAATCAAATGTGCTAGTCAGATGTTGAGCTATCTAGACAACCCCGATGCGACCGCACAAGCCTATACCCCTGATATCTTTTTTAAAACGGGCGACCTTGGCTATACGGTTAGCGACACTCAGTTTGTGTTTCAGACCCGCATGGGCGATTCGATGCGCTTATCTGGTTTTTTAGTCAACCCAGCAGAGATCGAACACGCCATCGAAGCACTGCCCGGCGTGCAAGCCTGCCAAGTCGTCGGTGCTACACAAGGTACAAAAATCTTACCCGTGGCGTTCGTGATCTTGTATGCGGGCTCGCAGGCAGATCCTGCTCGCTGGGCCACCGAATGCAAACGCACCATGGCGGGCTACAAGGTACCGGTGCATTTTGAAGTGGTGAGCGAGTTTCCGACTATTCAAAGTGCCAACGCCGTCAAGATCTTAAAAAACAAACTGCGCGAAATGGCCAGTGAAATCCTTGCGAGAAAATCCTAAATGTTTAACCCCGATTCATTGCTCTTACCTTTTTTTGATGACAGTCATCGTCAGCTGCACGATGACTTACACAAGTGGTCTGCACAACGATTCACCAACCGCGTGCACCAAGGTAACGTCGATCAAACCTGCGTAGACCTCACACGCACGTTAGGTCAAGCGGGCTGGCTACGGTACTGTGTGCCGGCACAGTATGGCGGTGCCTTGC